>JAZUHS010000173.1:0-30085 GCA_045641845.1 Bulleidia sp.
CTCACGGCAACGTACAGGTATCTCTGATCGAATCCGAAAAGCTGTTCTCTGCTCTGGTTAAGGACAAGCTCGCAGCTAGAAAGGCTGCCGGCACATATAAGGGCAAGTTCAATGCTCTGCACCACTTCTTCGGTTATGAAGGAAGATGTGCATTCCCGTCTAACTTCGATGCTGACTACTGCTACTCTCTGGGTTACAACGCATTCATGCTGATCCAGTATGGCTACAATGGTTACCTCTCCAAGGTTTCCAACCTGTCCAAGCCTGCTGATGAATGGGTAGCTGGTGGTATGCCCATCACTAAGATGATGAACATTGAAAGAAGACACGGCGAAGACAAGCCTGTTATCAAGAAGGCTCTGGTTGAACTGGAAGGCAAGCCCTTCAAGTTCTTCGTAGCTAACAGAGAAGCATGGGCAGTTGAAACAGCTTATACATATCCGGGTGCTATCCAGTACTACGGACCTGCAGAAGTCTGCGATCTGACTACAAGAACTCTGGCTCTCGAAAAGGGCGAATAATCACGTTCTGAAGGCACACCGGCAACGGTGTGCTTTTTCTGTACTCTTCTGAAATTGAAAAGAAACATGCAGGAAAACCTGCAAAGTTATTTTCGATTTTAACGCAGTTAATGCGTAAAAAGAGTTATTCTTAATGTACATAACTACAGGGGGAAAGGATCATGAAGAGTGTCGTGATTACCGGGTCTGCACGAGGATTCGGACTTTGCCAGGCAAAGAAATTCAAGGAACTGGGCTTTGATGTCTGCGTGTCGGATATCAATGAAGAAGGGCTTGCGAAAGCAGTGGAACAGCTCAATGGCATGGGTGCAGAAGGAACACGTGCGATTGGTGTTGTATGCAATGTAACAGAGCTTGCACAGCTGGAACATCTGTGGGAAGAAGCCTGCAGGGAATTCGGACATGTGGATATCTGGATCAACAATGCCGGTGTGAATTCACCGGATAAGCCGGTCTATGAACTGAGTGGGAAGGAGATCTCCTTTATTCTGGATATTGATCTCAAAGGAACTGTACTTGGTTCCAAAGTAGCTTTCAAAGGTATGAAGGAACAGGGATACGGACAGATCTATAATGTTGAAGGCTATGGTTCCAATGATGCCATGATGACAGGTCTTACGATGTACGGTACAAGCAAACGTGCAGTTACCTACTTCACACGTTCTCTGGCTAAGGAAAGTGAGGATGTGACCGGTGGGGCAGTGAAGGTATGCCGTCTGACTCCCGGAATCATGATCACGGATTTCATCCGTACAGCTAATGGCGGGGCAACGAAGATTGAACTGCCGGAGAAGACAAAGAAGGTATACAACATTCTCGGTGATTATCCGGAAACGATCGTAGACTATTGTGTACCGCGTATGGCTGCCAATACAAAGAATGATGCCAATGTGGTATGGCTGACTTCTCTGCGTGCTTCTTCACGCTTCATGCTGGCAGCGTTCAATAAGAGAGACTTCTTTAAGGAGTAAACAGATCAGTGGTGCTTAGGCATCACTTTTTCTTTATTATGAAGTTCCCTATAAATATAAATTATAGGTTTTATTAGAAAGTTTAATTGAGAGTATAGATATTCTCGATTTCATTGTATACAGCACATGATAAAATGATGCACGTAACACTTTTCAAGAAGTGTGATAAATAAAAGGAGAACACTATGAACGCATATGTAGAGCGCGTAATCGCTGAAACACGCGCAAAGAATCCTAATGAACCTGAATTCCTTCAGACAGTTACAGAAGTACTGACTTCTCTGGCTCCGGTGATCGAAGCTCATCCCGAATACGAAGAAGCAGCTCTGCTGGAACGTATCGTAGAACCTGAAAGAACAGTAGAATTCCGTGTAACATGGACAGATGATCAGGGCAAGCCTCATGTAAACAGAGGTTACCGTGTAGAATTCAACGGTGCAATCGGACCGTACAAGGGAGGTCTTCGTTTCCATCCCACAGTAAACCTGGGTATCCTGAAGTTCCTCGGTTTCGAACAGATCTTCAAGAACTCTCTGACAACACTGCCGATCGGCGGTGGTAAGGGTGGTTCCGACTTCGACCCTCACGGCAAGTCCGATGCTGAAATCATGCGTTTCTGCCAGGCTTTCATGACAGAACTGCAGAGACACATTGGTCCTAACACTGACGTACCTGCCGGTGATATCGGTGTAGGCGGCAGAGAAATCGGCTATATGTTCGGTCAGTACAGAAGAATCAGAAACTCCTGGGATAATGGTGTTCTGACAGGTAAGGGTCTCACATACGGTGGTTCCCTGATTCGTCCTGAAGCTACAGGCTATGGTGTACTGTACTATGCTCAGCGTGTATTCGAACATGAAAACTTCGATATCACAGGCAAGACATTCGTTATCTCCGGTTACGGTAACGTAGCATGGGGCGTATGCAAGAAGGTTGCTGAACTGGGCGGTAAGGTTGTTACAATCTCCGGTCATAACGGTTATGTATATGATCCTGAAGGTATTACAACAGAAGAAAAGATCAACTACCTGCTTGAGATGCGTTCTTCCAGACACGCAAACATCAAGATGTATGCTGAAAAGTTCGACTGCGAATTCCATGAAGGCGAAAAGCCCTGGGGTGTTGCATGTGATGTTGCTATTCCCTGCGCTACTCAGAATGAAGTTGGCATGAAGGAAGCTGAAGAAATCGTTAAGGGCGGTGCTAAGTTCTACTTCGAAGGTGCTAACATGCCCGCTACAAACGAAGCTCTTGCTTACCTGCAGGCTAATGGCGTTGTAGTTGGACCTGCTAAGGCAGCTAATGCCGGCGGTGTAGCAGTATCTGCACTCGAAATGTCTCAGAACAGCGAAAGAATTGCATGGACTGCTGAAGAAGTAGACTCCAAGCTGAAGAGAATCATGACTTCCATCGTTGATTCTTCCTACGCTGCTGCTGAAAAGTATGGTATGGGCAACAACCTGATCGCCGGTGCTAATATTGCCGGTTTCGAAAAGGTAGCTGATGCTATGCTTGCTCAGGGTCTGTTCTAAGATCTGAATTGAGTTATCCGGGTCTGTCTTCGGGCAGACCTTTTTGTTTCTTAGCGTTTCTTAAGAAAAACAGACAATCATGAACATGGTGGTAGAATGAATTCATCAGATAGGAGATATAACTATGTGGATTTTTGAATCAGGTTTATTTGATGCAATGTTTGTGATTGTCCCTGCTATTATCGCAATAGGATTTGTCTTTGTGATTCTGCAGATTGTCAGCCCGCGTTTCCGTGGTCGTATGATGAGCAGACAGATTCGTTCTGTAAGACACATGATGGATTATGCCAAGGATGATCTGGAAGATATTGGTGTAACAGCCAGTGAAGTCGGTATCAACGTTAAGGAAAGAGTACTGGATGGCAACGAAGATCGTATGCGTGATATTGCCAGCCGTACCGCACATGTAACGGAAGATGCAATTCGTACAACTGTAGGTGCTGTCGCTGACGGTATCCGCGGCAATCGTCCGCAGGTCTACTGCAAGCACTGCGGCAGCCCGATTGATTCGGATTCCCGTTTCTGCAAGCACTGCGGTCAAGAACAGTAAAGAAAAGATGATTCCTGATTATATACTTCAGTGAATCATCTTTTTTCTTCTGTTTAGAATGTAATACGCATCTGGTACCAGACAACATTGCCATGGACGGAAGGGGAAACACCTTCATTGACATAGCCGAAGCGTTCGTACCAGTGAATCTTTTCTTCCTTGCATGTTAAGACAAGACCTTTTCTGCCCTGAGCACGGGCATCCTGGATGACTCTGCGCATAAGGATGCCCGCATAGCCTTTGCGGCGATAGTCGGGGATGGTGTTGACACCGAAGATCATCTGCCACTGACCGCCGCTTCTGTGCAGGGAGGCATTCTCATACATTTCATCACGCAGATCCTTTTCATCTGTGCAGAAACCGTCAATGAAGGAAATCAGCTTGCCTTCATCAAACAGCAGCCAGAAGTGATTGGGATAGTGTGCAAGGCGGTTGCGGAAGTCGGCACGGGTTGCGGCTTCGGCCGGCGGGAAGCATTCGGTTTCGACCTCTGTGATGATGTCGAGGTCTTTCATTGTGGCAGTTCTGATCAGCATATTCGATCCTCTTTTCTGATTGGTGAAAGTATAACAGAAAACAGTATTCAAAGCATTATGGATTGCCTGTACAGGAAGTCTTATGGAAATTCGGTAGGGAATTAATATGCGTCAGATACGGTGACAGCTATAATAATACGTGGAGTGAAAAAAGTACTATGTCATATATCGAATTCAATGATGTTGTGAAGGAATACATTACCGGAGAAATCAGTATCAAGGCATTGAACCATGCTTCTTTTACTGTGGAAAAGGGAGAACTGGCAGTCATCCTGGGTTCTTCCGGTGCAGGCAAGACAACCGCATTGAATATCCTTGGCGGCATGGACCGTGCAACCACCGGTAAGGTGATTGTCGATGGTACAGATGTTACGTCACTTAACAGAAAACAGCTGATCGGCTACAGACGTTCCGATATCGGCTTTGTTTTCCAGTTCTATAATCTGGTACCGAATCTGACCGCATTGGAGAATGTGGAACTGGCCGTGCAGGTATGTGAGGATTCACTGGATCCCGCGGAAACATTGAAGAAGGTCGGTTTATCCGAACGTATGCATAACTTTCCGGCACAGCTGTCCGGCGGTGAACAGCAGCGTGTATCCATTGCCCGTGCTCTGGCGAAGAATCCTAAGCTTCTGTTATGCGATGAACCGACAGGTGCTTTGGACTATGCGACCGGCAAGGCTGTACTGCAGTTATTGCAGGATACCTGCCGCAAGGAAGGTATGACGGTCCTGATCATTACGCACAATGGTGCTCTTGCGCCTATGGCGGATCGTGTCATTCGTTTCCGCAGCGGTCAGGTCATCGATGTGCAGCTCAATGAACATCCTGTTCCAATTGAGGAGATCGAATGGTAAGGCATGTAGTAAAGGCGCAGGATCAGGATATCCGCCGCACAATACAGAAAGAGAAGAAGCGTTTCATTGCCATCATGATCATTACCGTACTGGGGGTCATGATGTTTTCTGGTCTGAAAGCAGGCTGTGTGGATCTGCGCCGTTCTGCAGATCGTTTCTTTGACCGCTATCATCTTCATGACCTGATGATTCAGTCGACATTAGGTTTGACGGATGATGATGTCACTGCTCTGCAGGCGATCAATGATATCGAAAAAGTTGAAGGTATTTACAATGAAGAAGTGCAGGTGAAGCTGCCTGGTTTTACCATGCGTGCAGCATTGGAGACATTGAGTACCAGTGATATTGATCTTCCCTATGTTACCGAAGGAAGAATGCCGCATGAGGATCATGAAGTACTTGCTACAGAGAAGTTCCTGTATGATACAGGCTTATCTGTAGGTGATACTTTTACCATTGAAGAAGATCTGGAAGAGGATGAAGAGCCTACCTTTGCTCTGACTGAATATACCATCACCGGCAGTGCTATTGATGTACGTGATATCAATAATCCCTTTGGTTCTATTTCCTTCCGTTCTACTGCCGGTACGGATATCGTCTTCGTTACGAAGGATGCCGTAAATTCAGATGTATATACTGCTGTGGAACTGACGATCAAAGGCAATGACAGCATTTTCTGCTTCTCTAATGAATATGATGACATTGTCCGACAGCTGGAAACGATCGTAGATGAAGAAGTCAGAGAACAGCGTGAGAAAGCACGTACGGAAGAAGTGCTGCAGATGGCAGAGGAAAAAATCGCGGAGGCAGAAGCGGAAGTCAATCAGGAACTGATGGACGCAAAGCAGAAGCTGGACGATTCTGCAAAGCAGATTGAAGATGCACTGCAGCAGTTAAAGGATGGTCAGAAGGAACTGAATGATAACCGTGCTTCTGCATTGAAGCAGATGGATGATGCCCAGAAGGTCATCAATGATAATCAGAAACAGCTCGATGATGCAAAGAAACAGCTGGATGAAGCTGCTGTAACGATTGCGGAGGGTAAAAAACAGCTGGAAGAAGGTCAGAAGGAACTGGATGAACAGAAGGCATCTGTACGCAAGCAGATTGCGGAAGGAAGACAGGAACTCAACAGCAGAATGGCAGAGGCTCAGGATGGTCTTAATACAGTGAATGATGCCATTGCCCAGCTGAAAAATGGTATGGGTCAGCTGATGCTGGAATGGCCTGAAAGTGAGTGGAATGCCTATGTTAATGCATATCAGAATGCATATACAGATGCTTTACGTAATGATCTTACACAGGAACCGGTTCTGGACAGTTCTGCCGCAGCAACAGAAAGAGCGGCATTGGTTTCTGCCTGTGATTCTCTGCAGAACAGAGTGGCGTTGCTGAAAAGAGTTATTAATCTTGTAGCCAATGGCAATATGGATATGATCAAGCGCATTCTTGGCAATATCGAAGGAATCGAAGAGATCATTGCCATGCTTGAAGATATTGATGCGACCAATGAACAGCTGGATCAGTTATCCGAAGGCATCGGCAGTATCCCGCTGATGGCAGAAGGATATGCACAGGCAAATGGTGCCTTGACAGTGATGAAAGAACAGCTGGCATTGCTTAATGAACAGGAACAGACAGCAGAAGCGGCTTTTGCGGATGCACAGAAGACTATAGATGATAATAGACGTGAACTCGAACAGGGTGAAAAAGATTATCAGGATGGTTTAAAACAGTACCAGGATGGTCTTGCAAAGCTTATGGATGGTCAGAAGGAACTGGATCGTCAGCGTGCAGATGCATTGAAGCAGATGGATGATGCCCAGGAGGAAATCAATGACGGTATGAGTGAAGTGCTGGATGGACAGAGCAAGCTGGAAGATGGACGCAGAGAGTATGAAGAAGGAAAAGCAGAAGCCAGAGAACGTTTTGCGGATGCACGCGAAAAGCTCAAGGAACTGGATACTGCTTCCTGGTATGTACAGAACCGTAAGTCCTTAAGCGGCTATTCCAACCTGATCTCTGATGCCGGTTCCATTGAAGCAATCGGTACAGTATTCCCGATTGTCTTCCTGATCGTAGCAATTCTGATGAGTCTGACTACCATCACCCGTATGGTAGAAGAAGAAAGAGGCCTGATCGGTACATATAAGTCTTTAGGCTATACGGATGCAGAGATTCTCAAGAAGTATTTCGTATACTCCGGTCTGGCCTGTGCCTCCGGTGCACTGATCGGTACGTTCCTGGCCTTTGTTGGTCTGCCTTTATTCCTGTTCTGGGTATTTGGCATCATGTACAGACTGCCGCAGTACTATATCTCCTTTGTATGGAGCTATGGACTGATCGGACCTGTGATCTTCCTGGGCGGTATTCTGCTTGCGGCATGGCTTGCCTGCCGCAGTGCCTTGAAGCAGACACCGGCAATCCTGATGCGTCCGAAGTCACCCAAGGAAGGCAGCCGTGTCATCCTGGAATACATCACACCTTTATGGAAGCGTATGTCTTTCCTGAACAAGGTTACTGCAAGAAATCTCTTCCGTTATAAGAAGAGAATGATCATGACCATTACCGGCATTGCCGGATGTATGGCATTGCTGTTATTTGGTTTTGCTATTAAGGATTCAGTAACAGACCTTGCACCGCGTCAGTATGAAGAGACCTTTGACTATGATCTGATGGCTGCAGGTCTTCCGGGTATCTATGACGATCTCTATGAAAAGGCATCTTCCGATGCACGAACAAAGGATCAGCTGGGGATCATGCTTTCCCAGGTAACCCTGACATGGCAGGAAGAAGAACAGACAGTACAGCTGATGGTCTTCCCAGATGATGCGGACTATCCTGCATATCTTGGTCTGGAAACACTGAATAACGAAACAGCTGAAATTGAAAAGGGTTCAGTACTGATTACCCGCAATGCTGCGGATATCCTGCGTTTCGGCGAAGGGGATGCTGTAAAGATTCAGCTGCCGGATCTGCAGAGAGCAGAGATTCCCGTTGCTCATTTAGTAAAGAATTATCTTGGCAACTATATCTATATGAATCAGAGTACATATGAAATGTTCTTTGAGGACTTTGCTTTGAATGGTCTTCTGTTACATATCAATGAGAACTGTCCGGATCATTCTGTATTTGCGGCAGATCTGAAGAACATGAAGGGTGTTACAACAGCATTGAGTACACAGGAACTGACAGATCAGTTTGAAGGTGCCTTCACTCTCATCAACTTTGTTGTCTATGTTGTGATCACCATGTCAGCATTGCTTGCCTTCGTTGTTCTCTTTACTCTCTCTACAACCAATGTATCGGAAAGAGAAAGAGAGATTGCGACCATCAAGGTATTAGGTTTCTTTGATCCGGAAGTACATGCCTATATCGACAAGGAAACAATGATTCTGACATTCATAGGCTTGTTAGCGGGTATCCCGCTGGGCTATGCCTTTGCCCAGACATTAACAGCAATCCTGAATCTTCCTTCGATTCATCTTGCTGTATCCCTGCATACCATCAGCTACTTCATGGCCGCAGGACTGGTGATCATCTTTGCGTTGGCAGTACAGTTCTTTACGGATCGTTCTTTGAATGCAGTAGATCCTGTCAGTGCATTGAAGAGTGTAGAATAAGCAGAACGAAAAATGCAGTCGCATGAAACTGAAAATGCTGAGGATGAAGATGATAATAATGTTCCGATGTGCATGGTAAAAACAGATGCAAAAGCATCTGTCGAACATGTTTATTACAGTATTCTTTGATATAGATCTTTTAAAGCCCTTTCTATATATGGTGGAGCTAATCGATCACAAGATTGAACTTGCCGATAAAGGAATTGGATTCCTGAGATGTGACAAATATTGGCTGTACAACAACTTCAGGGGAGGTGATGTACAGATGATATTCCTGCCTGGCAGTGTTAACCAGGTTGGCTACAATGTCACCGATTGCGTTGTAATCTAGAACTTCTGCGCAGGTACAGAGAACTCTATGCTCTTTGCGCGTTTCTGAGTTGCAGAAGACTTTATCCGGGATCTGTACAGCTAATTCTCTAGTCATGGATAACTGCCATTGTGAAGTGAGAACATTGTTGTTATAGGTGAAGTATAATTCGCTATTCGTACATTCCACATGATCAAGAACATATGGAAAAAGGGAATCATCTAATTGTATTTCAGTATTCTGCGCATCTGTTCCTTCAGCGAAAGGAATAATGCAAGCTTCATCGAGAACGTCAATCCAAAAATGATCTTTATTTATTAATGCCGTTTTATACTTCAGGATTGTTTCCTGGAGAAAAAGAAGCTTAATCTGCTCGTATGCGAGTTTTTTTTGAAATTCAACTTCAAGACGAATCGTTTGATCTAATTGACTATTTACAGAAGTATTAGAAAGGTATTTTTTAGACTGATCATAATGCATTCCAAAGCGCTTAAGTCTGAGTAGCATAATCGTGCTGAGAAGATCACCTGCAGTGTATGACCTGGCATTCTTAACTCTTACTGGGTTGAGGATACCTTGTGTTTCATAATTTCGTAGAGTTTCGATGGATACTCCAAACAATCTGGAAAAATCACTGGGTTTCATAAGAACCTCCATATGCGTTTGTTTGTGATGAGATAACGTGCCTACTATAATAGCATACCCGAATAAAATGAAACGTAGGTTTCGAGCGCAAAGTGAAATAATAAATATGAAAGTTTATAATTGTATTACTTTAACTTTGCATTTGATTTAACATCTACAAAAAAGAATCGAATACAGTACATGGGAATAACAGTTGTGAATATAAAAACCAGCAAAAAACATGTTGACTGAAACACAGGTTTCGGAAATAAGATGCTTGTGTGAGTACTTACAAATAGAGAGGAGAAGGCTATGTTTATTGAAGAAATCACTTTTGAATGTGCAAAGAAAAAGTTCGGCCCTGTTGTACATGCTGGTAATGGCAACTGTGGTGTCGGCTGTAAGGGTATGTAAGTAATTTGACAGCTGTGAGTACTGCAGCTGTTTTTTGAAATATGAGGAAAGATAATAAATGGTGCACATGATTATGGCTGAAAATACAGGATGTTTGTATGTTTTGTAAGCAAATAATTGCTATAGCGCAATCATGAAATAAATAATAGTTGAATCGTTCTGTAATGTCATAGCTAAGCAAGTCAAGCCATTAATTCAATGGATCAATGTGCAGCCAATAAATAGAATAGTGAGATCAAAAATGGAATTGAAAGATAAAAATCGATACAGCAGAACAAACTTACATCTGATCAAAGGAGAAGATTGGAGTTTGATTTACCATGTACTATCAAATAGAATGTTGAAAATTGATAATCAGTTTGCTGAATTGCTGAGTGAGGCACAGGAAAATGAGATATCTGACGAATTATTCGGTCTTCTGAATCATCAATTTGAGAATAGTTTACAAGGTGATCCGGAACATTCTGATTATTCAAATACTGGACATCTTAAGAAATTGACAATGATTCTCACGACGATGTGTAATCTTAGATGTATTTATTGTTACGCAGACCACGGCACTTATGATGGTTATGGCATCATGACATTAACAGAAGAAGACGCAAAAAGAATCCTAGGTGCATTCGTTGAGAATGGAATCAACAGTATTGATGAGATCATGTTTTTTGGCGGTGAACCGCTGCTTGCAGTGGGAACAATCGACTATGTATGCAAATCAATAGATGATTTGGTAAGAACAGGTGTTCTGAAAAAACTGCCAGAATATTCAATGGTTACCAATCTCACAATCATGAATGACTCAATTAAGTCAATGATAGAGAAGTATTCCATACGTGTAACTGCAAGTATTGATGGTCCACAGGAAATTCATGATCTTCAGCGAAGATTTGCGAATCAGCAGGGATCGTGGGAAACAACAGATAAAAATGCAAGAAAAATAGGATCGTTAATGTCTGGAGTTGAAGTGACCTATACAAAAAATCATGCATTGATGGGAATGACAAAAAACAGTGTGAGAGAATACATTGCTGAAAGGTATCATATTAACCATACTGGTGTAGCTGCAATCTCAGTTGAAGGATGCCCTGATTTGAGCGCGGGACAAATGAATATTGATGACATTATTCAAGAAGATCCGAGCTATGATGATTTAAGCGTTCTTTCTGCATTACAAGCAGATATGCAAAGTGATTTGTTCTGTGATGCTGGTCATACGATTTTATGTGTATTGCCTAATGGGGATGTATATCCTTGTCATATGTTTGTGAAAGACAGGAAATACTGCTTAGGGAATCTATTGAGCAATCCTCGGCATGTTCTGAACAAAGATATTGCTTTGCCTTTAGGAAGGAAATGCGAAGAAGTTAATTGCAGAAAATGCTGGGCAAGGCGCTTTTGTTCATTATGTCCTGCCAAACTCCTGCTTTCAGATATGTCAAAAGAGAAGTATCTTTCAGAAGAAATGTGCAATGCCAGAAAACTGCGCTACGAGAAGATGATACGGTTTATTTCAGGGTTGGATGAATGATTAATGAAGTAATACGCATGCTGAAAATCATGGATCGTATCAGATTCAGGTTGTTCATTGCTGTATTATCTGCGATGTTTCTCTCGTGTATGTCTATTCTGACTTCAGAGGCGTTAAGCAGACTGATTACCGAAATTGCTGAAGCGGGTATACAGGATGCTTTTCATATTGCTTTTGAGATAGCTGGATTATTTGTTCTCCAGTTGTATTGTGCTTATTTAGTTCACAGGAAAAACCAAACAGTCTTGAAAAATGTAGCATATGAGTATTTGTACAGCAGTTTGAGCAATAAGATCAACAGTATTGAATATGACAATCATTGGATTCGCAGTCAGGGAGATTTCCTCACACTGGTGCAGACAGATGTAGAAAAAACAGCAGTACTGTTTTCAGATACACTGCCGGAAATCATTCTGCAGACACTGCAGATCGTTATTATCATGTTTTATATTTGCATGAAATCGGTATCTCTGTCTGCGGTATACATTATGTCTCTTTTTCTGTGTATATTTGCACAGATGAAAAGCGGTACTCTGATTCAGAAAGCAGAACAGAAAAATAAGCAGTCACAGATTGTGATGAATCATGCTTTAACGGATGTTTTGACACACAGAAGAATGCTTAAGCTGAATCATGCTTCACAATATACAGAAGATATCTACAGACCAAAGCAGGAAGAATACGCTGACGATACTGTGGCCGTGGCAAAGATCATGATGCCGTTAAAAGGTATTGGATATATATGCGGTATACTTCCCATACTTGTACTGTGTGCAGCTGGTGTATATCTGATTTGTGAGGACTGCATTACATTATCTGTATTTGTCACTGTGTATTATCTTTGCCAGACAATTGTTACGGATCAGATACATTATTCAGATCTGATTGCATCTGCGGTATCAATCAGAGTAAGTCTTTCAAGAATACTGGATTTTCTGAATGAAAAGGATGCAGAAAGAATCATATCTGCAGATAAGGGAATTCATTTTACAAACGTAAGTTACTGCTATCCTGGCAGTAATTATGAAGTTCTCAAAGATATTACGCTGGATATCAGTCCCGGATTGAATGTAGCTTTGATCGGCGACAGCGGAAGTGGAAAATCGACTTTACTGAAACTTGTGGCGGGGGTGATATCACCTTGCTCAGGGTCTGCAGTAGCAGAAAAAGCTATTTTGGTACAGCAGTTTCCGTATGTATTTGATGGTACTGTCAGGGACAATATTACAGGTTTTTATGAAGTGGAAGAAAACAGGTACAGACAGGCTATATCAGATGCAGGAGTTCTTTCTTTCTGTGATGAACCATCGGATGATCATGTAGCTTCTGCTGCAGATGCTTCGAGTCTTTCGGCAGGTCAGAAACAGAGAACGGCAATCGCGAGAGGTCTCTATCATGGAGAAAAACTGATGCTTTTTGATGAATCATTTTCAGCTTTGGATGCAATGACAGCAGATACGGTAATTCGTAATGTGCTGAGACATGATGATGAAACAACTGTCGTTATGACTCTTCATCAGACGGAGTTCCTGCCGCTCATGGATCGGATTATTGTGCTGAAACATGGGGCAATCCTGTTTGATGGAAGTTATAGCTCATATTGTGCATGGAAGAAGATTACGTATGAAGAAAAGTGAGTATTACAAACGTGCGGAAAAGTATTTTTATCCATACAGATTCAGATACTGCTTATGTGTTCTAATTTATGCTGTCGGTTTGTTTATTCTATTTTCTTCAGTTGGCATTTTCATGAGACAAGTATTCTATGCTGCAGAGAATTCTGATCCTACAGTATTCAGGGATACATTGCTCCGATTGATGCTGATTGTTCTGAACGCAGGATTATCCTCTTGTGCACCAATTTCATTTATATACATTGAACAGCAAATGCAGAATGAGATACGCAGGGATATGGTTGAGGCATACATCAATGCGGATGAGAAAATAGCAGAGTACTATACAGCAGAAGATATTATGAGCCGTATAGGTGAAGATCTTCCGAAAGTGACGGACCTGTATGGATATGAAATGGCAGGGTGGGTATATGAACCGATACTTGCCGGTACGATTTCGTTGGTTTATTTGTATTTTGTAAACTGGCGAGTTGCAGCTCTCTGCTTTTTCTGCGCCTGGGGAGGAAGCAGGCTTGTGATGATGTATTCGAAAAAAAGAATGCATGAAAACAAATGCATAACAGAATATCATGGAAAAATCCTTCGGACGATGAGTGAAAATCTCTATGGTGCAGAAGAAATAAGAACATTCGGTATGCAGGAAGTGATGCAGAACCGACTGGAAAAACATCTGCAGAATATGCTTTCCCATAACAGACTGCTAGCTAGATATCAGAACTTCAGAAGTTTCTTTCTTCGCTTATTTATGGACTGTATTGCTGTTGTTGCAGTGATCATGACCGGAGGCTATCTAGCAGAACATGGAATTATTGATTTCGGAGACATCATGGCGGCGATTCCACTGCTGGATCAGATCTGGCAAATGATGACTGCGTTTGCCACAAAAACAGATATGATCCTGGAATGTGATCCGAATATATCAAGGGTGTTTGAGATCATTGATCTTCCATCACAGAAAGCAGTAGATAGAGATGGCGAAGAGATTCTCCTTGATCATGTTACCTTTTCCTATGATGGACTGGTACCTACAGTTAAGGATATTTCCTTGAAGATTCCGGTTCATGGTACAACGGCAATCATTGGGGAAAGCGGCAGCGGAAAATCGACAATAGCAAAACTGATCTGCGGATTATATGCGCCTGATTGCGGAACGGTATCTTGTCCTCCTGCGTCAAGTATTTCTTATATGGGGGCAGAACAGACACTCCTGTCGGTGCCGGTGAAAAATAACATTGCCTTAACCAGACAGCCTGAGATGCAGAGAGTAACTGAAGCATCCGTCAAAGCCTGTGCTGATACATTTATTCACGGAAAAGATGGTGCATATGATTACGTCCCTGCACAGGATAGCTTCTCTGGTGGAGAGATACAGAGAATTGCTGTTGCCCGTTCGATTTATCATGATGCAGATATTATGATTTTTGACGAGCCGACATCTGCATTGGATCCTGAATTATCAAAATCTGTAGCAGATGCAATCTATGAACTAGGAAAGGACCATACTGTAATTATCATTACCCATCAGATTGAATTGATAGAACATGCAGACTGCATCATTCTGATGAATTATGGCAGAACTGCGGCAGCTGGTACGTACAAAGAACTACTGCTGTCTTGTGAACTATTTAATACGATGAGAGAAAAGCAGTCGGGCTATCAAGGCTTGAGTCAGCTGGATCCGAGAAACAGTACTGCTGCATTGCATAATTAAGTGAATACTGATAAGGAGCAGTTTCTCATGTGAGAGACTGCTCCTTAAGTCTTTAATCAGCGGTAATCATATAACCAAGACCATGGATGGTATGAATCAGTTTCTGTTCACCATCCGTATCGATCTTTCTGCGCAGAGAACAGATATATACACGCTCCAGCCCTGTGCAGGATACATCGGAACTGTTCCATACGCATTCTTCCAGCTGGCGATGAGTAACGATCAGACCTGCATTCTGCATTAAATATGCAAGCATGCGGTATTCTGTTTCGGTCAGATGGACAACGCGTTCAGCACGGTTGACGGCGTGTGTTTCGGTGTTGACGACCAGATCTCCGATCTGCAGGATACGCAGTCCGGCAGTGCTTCTGCGACGGATTCTGGCCTGTATACGGGCGTCCAGTTCAGCGAAATGAAATGGTTTGATGAGATAATCATCTGCACCTAAACGAAGCCCACGGACGCGATCTTCGACCTGATCCTTTGCGGTAATGATCAGTACCGGAATCTCATTGCCTTCCTTACGCAGTGTTTCCAGCAGATGAATGCCGCTGCCTTCTTTCAATACCAGGTCCAGCAGGACCAGATCATAATTCTCTTTCTTCAGCCGGAGATAGGCATCACGTTCTGTTTCACAGGAATCAATTGCATACATATTGCCTAAACGGCGTGACAGCAATGTACGCATGGATATTTCATCTTCAACCAGTAATAAACGCATGGAAAACCTCCGGGTATTGTTCGATAACGGATAATACCGTATCTGGATTATAGCAAACCTTGAAACCACGGTTCATTACAAATGTGAATGTACAGAAAGAGCAGACCTTATGGTCTGCTCAGGAATTCCTTGATATCTTCCAGCTGCTTTTCAGCTACTTCAATCCCATGTCGATAGACACGATTCAGCTCTTTCGGATCATGACAGATCGGACCGATGTGCAGGGATGCCTCAGGTCGAATGACAAGCACTTTACCTTCTGCTTCCTTCTTCAGAATCTCTTCTACGGCTGCATTGTATTCTTCATGACGATTCAGCAGTCGCTTGTATACATTGGGATACTTCAGCATCGCAGCTTTTAAGGCTTTCTGCGTACTGGGAGAGTGTGCTTTCTTACGGTAATCGATCGGCTGTGTAAGCAGAAGAACAATACGGTCATAACCCTGTTCTTCAAACCATTTCAGCGGAATGGAATCACTGATGCCTCCATCCAGCAAAAGGCGGCCATCGACCTTAACCGGTTTGGAAACACCGGGCATGGAGGCAGATCCACGGATGTAGAGAAGATCATCACCGACACCGGTATCACACTTATGATAAACAGCTTCACCTGTCTTTGCGTCAGTACAGACAGCATAGAAGTCCATTGGATTATTCACATAGGCTTCCGTGTCAAAGATATCCAGCTTCTCCGGCAGGATTTCATAGCAGTATCTGCCACCGTACAGATCACCTGTACGCAGCCAGGAACGGGCAGAGCAGAACTTCGGATCATGCGCATGCATAGTGTTATAACGAATGACACGGCCGATCTGCTGTGACTTCAGATTACAGCCGAAAGCAGCACCGGCAGAGACACCGATGGCTCCGTCAAAGGTAATATGGTTTGTCATCAGAACATCCAGAACACCGGCGGTAAACATGCCGCGCATTGCGCCGCCTTCCATAATCAGACCTGTTTTCATATGAGCCTCCTTCTGATATACGCAGAAGATATTCTATCATGGGACTTTCTTAACATCATCGCTTAGGCTTCCGCAGGAAACTGGCAGCTGTGATAAAATACAGGAGATTCAGAGGTAAGCATATGAACGAAGAAATCATCACTCCTGCAAAGAAAAGAACAGAACTGATCACAATCCTGTTACTATGGGCAGATACCGTACTGGATCTGCTTCGCTTCTATGGCTTTGCTGTACTTGCGGCCGCATTGATGCGCGGCATTATCGGCGGGTTTGCCGGTCTGTTTGCGGCAATGACCATCAGTGGTGCAGTACTGATGCGCTATGTTGTACAGCGTATGCTGGCGGAAAGGGAAATATCTGACAATATCCTGTATCGTCTGCCGGGTGTGATTACAGTTCTGCTTCTGATGATTCTTCTGCATCCTGCCGCAGGTATTGTGATTACGATTTACAGCCTTGTGGCTTATGGCATGAGACTTTGGAAGAAGAAAGCGATGATCTCATCTGTCTCAGGTGCAGTCGGCATTGTCGGCAGTCAGTTCGTTGTTATACGTGCAGCTATGGCATCAGCCGGAGCTGCGGACTGTCTGATGATTGCTTTTGCTTCCTTTATTGTCTTCAAAGTACTGCTTAGAGAAAGTTCTGATCTGCATCTGGTACCGGAGTTCTTCTCGCACCTGCTGTCTGGAATTGCATTGTTACCGTTAATGATGATGACATGGCAGACATCTCAATGCATGAAGACAGCCCTTGATGAAACCATGCTGTATCGTGCTTCCATGGATGAGGCTCTTCTGGTATGCGGCGGTCTTCTGTTTGTGATGGCGATTGTACTGCGCTGCGATCACAAAGAACCAAAAGCAATGAGGATCAGTTATGCATCTTTGCTGGTATCTGCTTTGTTAACAGCAGCGATGGTATGCACACTGGATATGTTTACCGGTATTACGTTATTGCTAGTAATGGCAGCCTACAGCGGTGCATTGGTAGTGCTTGCGATGTTAAAGAGAGAAGACAGAAAGATGCATGCGCTTCGTACCATGATCCTGGGTCTTGGCGAACTGGCGGTCATCTTTGTATGTCTTGCCCGTTATAACGGCATCAGCTTTGCTGTACGTGATGCATTATGTGTCTGGATGGTGATGGTAGTCCTGGAAGAATATCTTGATCTCTATGATCTGAAAGGACTGGTAAATGCCGATGAGTGATCTGATGGCATCGGCATATAGATTTCTTCTGTATTATCTTGTCCTGATCAATATCGTTACTTTCATTGTCTATGGCAATGACAAGAAGAAGGCAAAGCAGAAGAAATGGCGTACCTCGGAAGCGGAACTGATCCTGCTGGCAATATGCGGCGGGGCGTATGGTGCCTATCTTGGCATGCGTCTGTTTCACCATAAGACAAAGCATCTGAAGTTCATGATCCTGGTTCCATTGAGTGTGATTCTCTGGACTGGTCTGATCTTTGTGCTGATTACCACAATATGAAAAGGAACCGGGTTTATGATGAACTTCGGTTCCTTTCTTTCGTTTAGAGATTCTTGCAGTCTGAGATCTTGCGCTTTACACCATTGAGGACAACATATCCTGCTTCAGCATCCTGATGAACGATGAAACGGGGAGCTGCCTTACCATGGTCATGGCCATACTTTGTCTCACAGGTTAAGTCCTGCTGCGGATCAACAATGTGACCATCCGAGGAGACTGTATACCTTGTAGACTCAATTACCTTCTTGACACCGCCTGTCAGTTCTCTGATCGCAATCGCCAGGATTACGATGAAGATAATGAGCAGCGGTACATTGAACAGGATGAGACGCATAGAATGTACCTTTATTCCTTAACGGCTTCCGTTACACTCTTTGCAAGACCTGCCAGACCCTGAATTTCGGAAGGGATGATGATCTTAGTTGCCTTGCCATCTGCAGCTGCAGCGAATGCTTCCAGACTCTTCAGACGGATAACAGCTTCATCAGCACCTGCATCCTTGATGGCACGAAGACCATCCGCAGTAGCCTGATGTACGACACGGATTGCTTCCGCACGACCTTCAGCTTCTCTGATTTCCTTTTCCTTTTCAGCTTCTGCCGCAAGGATTGTAGCGAGCTTGTCAGCTTCAGCCTTGAGCACTGCAGATTCCTTCTGACCTTCAGCTGTCAGAATCATGGACTGCTTGTCACCTTCAGCTGTCAGGATGGCAGCACGCTTTTCACGTTCAGCCTTCATCTGCTTTTCCATTGCTTCACGGATCGCAGCCGGCGGCTGAATGTTCTTCAGTTCGACACGAGTAACCTTGATGCCCCAGGGGTCTGTAGCCAGATCGATTGTCTGCAGCATCTTGGAGTTGATTGCTTCACGGGATGTCAGTGTCTGGTCGAGTTCCATATCACCGATGATGTTTCTTAATGTTGTGGCTGTCAGATTTTCCATTGCCATGATCGGATTTTCGACACCGTATGCATAATCATGCGGATTCATGATACGGAAGTAAACAACGGAGTCAATCTGCATTGTTACGTTATCCTTTGTGATTACCGGCTGCGGAGCGAAGTCTGCGACCTGTTCCTTGAGAAGAACACGACGGGCAATACGTTCTACAAAGGGAATCTTGAAGTGGATACCTGCATCCCAGGTTGTCTTGTAACGACCGAAGGATTCGATGACGAAAGCACTCTGCTGAGGAACGATGTTGACGCAGCCAACGACTGCAATCAGAACCAGCACCAGAATGGTGATAGTAATAATAAGTTTAATAATTGTCCAGATACCTGTCATATAGGATACCTCCTGTTCATATTATAGATGGTACTGTTTCAGGAAAACCTTAATTTTCTCTGTTTTCCCTGATGCTTTCGGGAACATACTTCCCGTTTTTCTTATGCTGGCGGACACATTCCGTCAGAAGATATTCGATCTGTCCGTTGACTGAGCGGAAGTCTGCTTCTGCCCAAGCATTCAGTTCGTTGTATAGTTCTTCACTCAGACGCAGCGGAATCTGTTTTTTCTTTCCTGCCACAGCTTAGTAAAGGGAGCCGCTGTTGACAACGGGCTGAGCATCGTGGTTTCCGCAGAGGACTACGAGCAGATTGGAAACCATCGCTGCCTTACGTTCTTCATCCAGTTCGACTGTATTGTTTTCAGCCAGTCTGGACAGAGCCATTTCGACCATGCCGACAGCACCGTCGACGATCATCTTGCGGGCATCGATAATTGCGGATGCCTGCTGTCTCTGCAGCATGACTGCAGCGATTTCAGGTGCATATGCAAGATAAGTGATCTTGGCACTGATGATTTCGATACCGGCATCTGTAACATGCTTCTGGATTTCTTCACGGATACGATCAGCGACCAGAGTAGAGGAACCTCTCAGGCTGCCGTCATCAGCGATGCCATCACCGGTTGTATCTACATCAGGAGCGACGTCATAGGGATACAGACGAACGATGTCACGCAGTGCTGTATCGCACATCAGAGAAAGATATTCCTTGTAGTTGTCCACGTTGAATACTGCCTTGGCTGTATCAACAACACGCCATGTAACCGCAATACCGATTTCAACCGGATTACCGAGAACATCATTGATCTTCTGTCTGCTGTTGTTCAGTGTCATGACCTTCAGGGAGATCTTCTTGCTTGCAAGTTCTGCAGACTGTGCGGAGTTTCCGTTTCCTGTTAACATTGCGGATAACGGAGAGCTGCTCTTGACATCACCGGACTGGGCCAGCTGTGTCTTTGCGGCAGGGTTGACAGATGTACTGAAAGGATTGACGAAGTAGAAGCCTTCACCCTTCAGTGTACCGATGTATTTGCCGAACAATGTCAGTACCAGAGCTTCCTGAGGCTTCAGGACCTTCAGACCTAACAGAAGAATCCAGCCAAGTGCCATCCAGGCAACAGCGGGGATAATCAGAATCGGAGAATATGCAGCGCCTGCGATCAAGAGAACGAAGGCGAGAATATAGCCGGCGATCACGCCGAGGAGAACGATGAGTCCGTTCTTATGTGTGGATAATACTTTTTCCTTCATGGTTTATACCTCCCACCTGAACTGTATCAGGTGATATCAATATGATATCAATGTGTATAGGAAAAACAATCCATTCAGAAACTGAATAAGAACTATTTAAGAATTGTCTTTATACAGAAGTACAATAAATACAGATACTTTCGGAGGTACACATAATGACAGCAACATGGCTGAATGATGCCGTATTCTACGAGATCTATCCGCAGTCCTTCAAGGATACCAATGCGGATGGAATCGGCGATCTGCAGGGCATCATTGAAAAACTCGACTATATTCAGGAACTCGGCTGTAATGCTTTATGGCTGAATCCCTGCTTTGACTCACCGTTTGTGGATGCCGGCTACGACGTACGCGATTTCTACAAGATCGCTCCCCGCTACGGTACAAACGAAGATATGCGCAGACTGGCAAAGGAATGCCATGATCGTGATATGCATATCATTCTGGATCTGGTAGCCGGACATACTTCAGTAGAATGTGACTGGTTCAAGCAGTCTTCCAGAGCAGAAAAGAATAAGTATACAGACAGATATGTCTGGACCAATACAGTCTGGAATGCACCTGCCGGCATCGGTCACATCGCCGGATGGCTGCGTGGCGGCTATGACCGTGATGGTGCGGCAGCACTGAACTTCTTTACAGCACAGGTAGCATTGAACTATGGCTTTGCAAAGAAGGATCCCGGCTGCGACTGGCAGCAGGGAATCAATGATGAAGGACCGCTGTCTACCCGTCAGGAGATGAAGGATATTATGTCCTTCTGGCTGGGTATGGGTGTCGATGGTTTCCGTGTCGACATGGCCGGTTCCCTGGTGAAGAATGATGATGACTGTGCCGGTACCATTGCCGTATGGCAGGATATCTCCGGTTATCTTAGAGAAGCATATCCGGAAGCTGTACTGGTATCAGAATGGGGCGATCCGCAGAAGGCTCTTGCCGGAGGCTTTGATATGGACTTCCTGCTTCACTTCGGTCCTTCTCATTATCCGGATCTGTTCCGTACAGAACATCCTTACTTCTCTTCCAAAGGAGAAGGCAATCTGGATATCTTCTGGAAGAACTATCTGGAAAACAGAAAGAAGACAAAGGGCAATGGTCTGATCTGTCTGATCTCCGGCAATCATGATATGGATCGTATGGCAAAGACTTTAACTCCTGAAGAAATGAAGATTGCCTTTGCCTTCCTGCTGTCCATGCCCGGTGCTCCGTTTATCTACTATGGTGATGAACTGGGTATGAGAGAAGTGGATGTACCGCACTCCATCGAAGGCGGCTACTTCCGTACCGGTGCCCGTTCCCCGATGCAGTGGGATACAACCCTCAATGCCGGTTTCTCTTCTGCTAAGAAGGAAGATCTCTACATCATGATTGATGAAGAAGGTTATCCGAAGATCAATGCGGAAACAGAGAAGGAAGATGAGAACTCCCTGTATTGTGAAGTGCAGGATCTGATCAGTATCCGTCAGAGTCATCCTGCTTTTAAAGCCAATAGTGATCTCAAGATGATTGCTTATGATGGCTATCCGCTGGTCTATGAACGTTCATGTGACAGTGAAACCATTCTGGTGATCATTAATCCAAGTGCAGAAGAAAAGACAGTCAATGTTTCAGGCGAAGGAGAAATTATCTACTCCTATAACGGCAACAGTCTTGAAACAGATGGTACAAAGACAACCGTCCCTGGCTGCAGTGCTTTCTTTATTCAGAAGCAGTAATTTGAAAAAACTGAATCGTTGAAAAGGCTGGTCTGCAGGAAAACTGCGGACCAGCCAATTTCGACAGGGATGCAACTTGTCTTTGAAAATGATGAACTATATATAAGACAGATCATCTGTCCATGTACATGACTTTATTCGTTACTGTTACTGAAGAAAGCACTGAACAGCACATAACCTGTGATAGCGATTGCCGAAACCCAAAGGGGAAGCAGACCTTCCGCTGCAAGAGTTTTGAAATATAACAGCTTTGTACCATTGGCTGTGACTTCATGCATCGCAGCAGAGCTGGTACTGACAGCAATATGGATTAACGCAAACAATACAGCGCATCCGATCAGCTGATTGACATTATTTCTGAATTTCATCATCTATATACCACCGTAATATATCTTTGTAACGGAACCGCACTGTTTACATAGTATGTATACGAATATGTTCCATATTCATATACATCATATTTATAACGAGAAACTTTTACATCTGCATAAACACCTAACTTGCTATATTTGCTTGGATCTGCAGGTATATCCGTCGAAACAGACTGCTGATACTGAACCGTAACACCAATCGTATATCCATGACTTTGAACACTACCACTTGCCGAATATGTACTAGTAGCTGTTAAATGATAGGCACTAGCCGTTGCCCAGTTTGGAGTGAGTGAATGATAACCAATCCATGAGTAATTTTTAGTTTCAGACCACAGTAATGTAGATCTGTAATCAGTTCCGCCGGAAGTGTAGAGTGAAACACCTGGATGATTTGAATTATCTTCTAGATACTTTAGATAAGAATGATAAGAATCAAACTCATATGTTGAACCATCAATAATAGTAATATATCTGAGATTATTAGACGTTTCGCTACTGCTTGCATAGACTTGCGTAGCTGTACAAGTAAGCAGAAGAGTGAGTGTTAACACGCCACGCAAAAAATGAAAGAAATTATTTTTTAGCATATTGTCCTTTCTATAACAATAATAGTTATATTTGAATCGGAGTAAGAAGTGTATGCTGCAGCGGATGATTCCTCTTACAAAAATATATTACCATAGCCACTATACAGTGAAATATCGCATATTTTTATATTGTTCATAGGGATTATATATACTTAGATCTAGCTGAATTTGCGTGTTTTGTATCTTATCTTTAAGTGTGATACTATTTGGCTATTACAGAGGAATTATTATGGATCTACACAGACTACAATACTTTTTGCAAGTTGTTCACGATAAGTCCATTTCAGCTGCTGCAAAAAGTCTTAATATCAGTCAGCCTTCTCTATCGGTTCACATTCAATCATTGGAATCCGAGCTGGGTGTCGCTCTGTTTCATCGTGAAAAAAAGCGATTAACGCTTACGCCTGCAGGGACAGTTCTGGCATCAAAAGCAACAGAGCTCCTGAATCTCAATGCAAAAATAACTGCAGAAATCCAGTCATTCTCAAATGACTCTTCAAGTGATATCTGGATTGGCGGGATAGAATCTCATTTAGTATCCTTGTTCATCAAAGAAATCACCGCATATGGAAAAAAACATCCTGGGATTCGAGTTCATTTCTTCAGCAATGGTGAAAATCAGATTATCGAACAGCTGTCACATAACCAGATCGATTTCGCTATTCTGCGTAATATACCGAATAATCAAACAGCATATGAATATCTTGCAATCCCGTGAGAAGATATATGGGGAATCATATGTTTGAAAACACATCCGTTTGCTGCAAAAACCGCAATCACTCCGGAAGAACTAGCACATGAGAGAATCATTATCGGTGAAGAGGCGTGTCGTTTAGTACTGAATCCATGGATGAAAAAATACAAAGAGAATCTGGAAATCGTTGGAACCGGTAATCTTGCCCACAACTGTATTTACTTAGTAGAGGAAGGTTTTGGTGTCATGGTTCAAAGTAAAGACTGGGTTCAAATCAATGATGACGATATTTATACATTTGTTCCTTTCAGCCCGATATTGAGTACAAAAATGTATTTAGTTTGGAATCGATATCCGCCTGTTTCGCCGCTTGTCAGCAAAATAGTGCAGATTATACGGGATAGTTGGGCAGCTAATCAGACTAAATAACAGTTGCAGGATTTTTCGCGTATTCCTACATTGATGGGGTTTTGTCCATTCACAAATACATGTGAGCAGACAATACTGCTGTCAAATCATAGTAAGCTGATCCTAACAGAAGATATGAAGAGATCATTCCTGATATACAGCCTGTTCAAAATCACTCAAAGAGTATCCATCTGCATAAGCATTCAGGAAGAAATACCTGCGAACTGTAGAGGTATATGTAAACTGGTAAAGAATGTGACTTTATTCAGATATATACAAAACAACCGGCATACCCTGCGAAAATCAGGATATGCCGGTTTTCATGTTTCTTAGATGACCGGTACCTTGCGGCGGGTACGGGTGAAGTCAAAGGCCATGTTCCATGCAACGATGCGATTGGCGATGAAATAGCAGGCTAAACCGACGATCGTGCCCATGGTGACATCAATGATGCTGTGCTGCTTCACAAGGACAGTGGAAGCACAGATTGAGAAAGCCAGGATATTGATCGCAAGTTTCAGATACGGATGCTTCTTCAGAGATGCACTGCTGTTCCAGCAGCAGGCAAAGCCTACGGAAGTCAATACATGGATGGAAGGACATACATTGCCGGGTGTATCTGCTTTCCACATGAAGCGGATGGTACGGGCGAAGATATCATTTCCTTCCACATAGCCGGGACGAAGATTGAGACCTGTCTTGAAGAACAGGTAGAAGATGACTGTTCCCATGATCCCGAAGAACAGTGTCAGTGTTGTTCTCCAGAAATCTCTCTTTCTGCCCAGATACAGGAAATACAGAAGGGTAAGTCCGATATAGGGGAACCAGAGTACATAGGGTACAATGGCATATTTCCAGAAAGGAATCAGATCATCCAGTGATGAATGAATAATGTGTACATCCGGTCCTACACACAGCTTCTCAGCAATGGAGAAGAGAAGTGAATAGATGGCGTAGTAGATTACAGTAAACCGGAGAGGATGCCTGCGGCATGTAACGAAAAATTTGTTCTGCATACTAGCAGTATAGAGCTTTCGTAAAAAATGAGTTTTAACTGTTCATTAAGAACAGTCTCAGTATTTCTTAACTAAAGCTTGAGGGTTGTATCTCCAATTCTGATTTCAGCGGAACCCTGATCATCCTTCACAGTCTTGCGGATGCTCAGAGGTTCAAGTGTAGCGTATCCGTATTTGCTTAACAGTTCCAGCATCGGCTTGTTACCGTAAGGAACACGGACATTCAGTTCGGACTGGTGTTCTTCTGCTTCCTTCTCTGCCTGTTTGAAGAGCATGGAAGCAACACCGCCACGGCGGCGGTCAGGCTGTACATACAGCTCTGTCAGGGAAACAGTAAAGCCATCATCCTTCAGGACCATGTAGCCGATGAAGCGGCCATGGTCGCCAACGGCATACAATGTGCAGCCTTCGTCCATCAGATCCTCAAGATCATACTGGGCTTCATCCGGATTGCTTTTAGCTTTACGTCCTCTGCCTTTGGCCATCGCAGCACGGAAATCCGCAGCCATGAAGACCAGATTCAGATAGTTATCATCATTGACCGGAATCAGACGCAGGGAAGACTGTGTCTTCGCAGCTGTTACCTCAGTATGCTTTTCAAAGCGCAGTGTATCATCGTGATACTCGATGCCATGTTCTTCACACCATTCCATCGCCTTGACTTTATGCTGAAGTTCAAGGAAGTCATACCATTCATCTTCAATGGTAAAACGTTCCAGAACAGCACGGAAACGACGGAATGCACCTTTGCCCTTCAGACTGTTCACCAGCCACTGGGCAATGTCATCATCTTCATACTGATCTGCGAACTTCTCCATGTTTTCGTAGTCGTTGATTTCCCTGCGTGTAGGCAGAGCGATGAAATCGGAAGGCTCTGCAGTTTCATCGAAATCTTCAGGCAGGTCTGCACCGATATAGTGCGTGCCCTGGCGCATCATGATTTCCTCGTAAGGGATGTAGTATACATATTCGGCAAGATCATCGGCGCTGTCGATGGCTTCGATGACTTCCGTTAAATCTACTTTCATAAGTTACCTTCTTTCGGCAGTATTCTGCCTCGTGAAGCTATTATCTGCTTGTTTCAGTACAAGGTAAAGCTAAGACTGTCGGCAATCTCGGCAGGATTATGTGAAATGTGAGAGTGTGATGAAAAGGTGACATACAAATATGTAAAGACATGAAAGAAAAAAATATAGTGCTATCATAGTAGGGCACGTTTAAAGGAGGAACTATGAACGAAGATATTATTAAGTCCATTGCATCTGAACTGAAGATTACTGTCAGTCAGGTTGAGAATACACTTACATTGCTGCAGGAAGGAAATACAGTTCCCTTCATTGCCCGTTATCGTAAGGATCAGACAAAGAACCTGGATGAAGAACAGATTCTCTTTATTCAGAAGCAGTATGAATACCAGCAGAAGCTGGCAGAACGTAAGGAAAACGTTATTAAGCTGATCTCTGAACAGGGTAAGCTCACAGATGAAATCCGTGCTTCCGTCATGGAATGCACAAAGCTTTCTCAGGTAGAAGATATCTACCGTCCCTATGCGCAGAAGAAAAAGACCAGAGCCGCTGCTGCGATCAACCGCGGTCTGCAGCCGTTTGCGGACTGGATGCTTGCTCTTCCGACAGAGGGTGATGTCGAAGCTGAAGCTGCGAAGTATCTGAATGAAGAAGTCAAGGATGCCGCTGCTGCAATCCAGGGTGCCAAGGATATTATCGCTGAAGCAGTATCCGATAATGCCAAGCAGAGATGGGCATTCAAGGATACCATCCTCAAGGCCGGTGTCATGAAGACAGCACTGAAGAAGGATGCCAAGGATGAAAACAAGGTCTATGAAATGTACTATGACCGCAGTGAGAAGATTTCCGCACTGGCTGATCATAGAATCATGGCAATTGACCGTGCTGAAAAGGAAAAGGTCATTTCCGTTGAACTGATCTTTGATGAAGAAGGTCTGCAGGATCAGGCTTATCGCAACCTGACACATGGTGCTGTATGCATCGCTGATACACAGCTGAAGGAAGCTTCTGCGGATGGCTGCACAAGACTGCTGTTCCCGTCCATCGAACGTGAAATCCGTTCTGAGCTGAGTGAACGCGCACAGACAAAGTCCATTGAGATCTTCTCCATGAATCTGGAAAAACTGCTGCTGCAGGCTCCGCTTAAGGGCAGAACTGTACTGGGCTTTGACCCTGGTTTCTACAATGGCTGCAAGCTTGCAGTCATCGACTCTACAGGCAAGATGCTTACCGTTGAGAAGGTATATCCGTTCCGCGGCAAGGGTGATGCGACAGCTGTAGAGAATGCCAAGAGAAAGCTTCTGGCGATGATCAGAAGATATGGTGTGCAGATCGTTGCGATCGGTAATGGTACAGCTTCCCGTGAAAGTGAAAAGCTGATTGCAGAACTGATCAGAGAAAACAATCTGACACTGGAATATGCCATTGTTTCCGAAGCAGGTGCTTCTGTATGGTCTGCACAGGAAGATGCACGTAAGGAATTCCCGGATCTTGCAGTCGAAGAACGTTCTGCGGTATCCATCGGCAGACGTCTGCTGGATCCACTTGCAGAACTGATTAAGATTGATCCGAAGTCCATCGGTGTCGGTCAGTACCAGCATGATCTGCCTCAGAAGGCATTAAGCGAACGTCTGGATGAAGCTGTCATGAAGTGTGTTAACCGTACCGGTGCGGACCTGAATACAGCCAGTGTTGAACTGCTTACACATATTTCCGGTCTCAATGCCGGCATTGCCCGTGAGATTGTCAACTACCGTAACGAAAACGGTCGTTTCACGAACCGCAGAGAACTGCTGAAGGTAAAGAAGCTTGGTCCTAAGGCCTTTACACAGTGTGCAGGCTTCCTGCGTATTCAGGGCGGTGCAGAACCTCTGGATGAAACATCTATCCATCCTGAAAGCTATGAAGCTGCCCGTGCTGTCATGAAAGCCTGCGGCATTACTCAGCTGGGTGAAGCCGGTGCACAGTTCCCGAAGGAAAACCTCGTTGATCTGAAGATTGATGAATATACACTGAAGGATATCGAAGATGCAATTCGTCAGCCTCTGCGTGACTACCGTGATCAGTTTGACGGTGCTCTGCTGAAGAGCGATGTTCTGGAAATCAGTGACCTGCATCAGGGTGATGAACTCTCCGGTACAGTCCGTAATGTTGTAGACTTCGGTGCCTTTGTGGATATCGGTCTGCATGAAGATGGTCTGGTTCATGTCACACGTATGTCCATGAAGAGAATCAATCATCCTTCTGAAGCTGTATCCGTCGGTGACATTGTCAAGGTATGGGTATATGGCATTGATGAAGCAAGAGGCAGAGTACAGCTCTCCCTGCTTCCTTTAGATCAGCTGGAACAGCGTGATGCGGCATATCGTCATCGCAAGAGCAGTAACAGCAATAACCGCAATCACAAGAACAATCGCAGAAACGAAAAGCCGAAGAAGCCGGAAGTGACTATGGATGATGCCATGGCACGTCTGATGAACAGATTCGGCAAGTAACCATTCTGAAGACAGGGACATCATGTGCTATGATGTCCTTGTTTATATCTGGAGCATTAACTTATGAATCTGAAACTGATGATATTTGCCTTTGCCATCCTGCCATATATCTATACGATGATCACTCTGGTGATCATTGATAAGCAGCGTCAGAAACCGCTGCCTGCAGAAGTGGCAGATATCTATACACCTGAACGATGGCAGACCTTCATTGCCAGCAAGCATGATCTGCGTATCCCTCTGTTAGTCAGAGAAGCAGTTGCCATTGCCCTGGATGCCTTTGTGATCTTCTCACCGTTCTTTGTCTGGATGGAAAAGATGTTCGGTACCAATCCCTATATCCTGACCATCGCTGCCGGTGTGATTCTTTTAGTCATTGAGGCTGTGACGGCTTTCCCAGTGAACTGGTATGCCGAGATGGTCGTGCGTACAAAGTATGGTCTCAACAAGAAGGACGCAAAGGAATTCATGCATGATGTTCTGATTGATCTGTTTACCGAACTGGTCATGATGAGCATTCTCTATACATTAATGACATGGATTCTTGTACACCTGCCTGCTTGGACAAAGGGCTTCTCCATTTCCTTTCCGAAAGCACTGCTGTTAACAGCAGGCATCGGTATTCTTCTGGCAGCTGCAGTGCTTGGTCTCTCCTATTTCTCCTGGCTGATGATGCGCCGTCAGTATGTCTTTACGGAAATGGAAGCAGGGGAGCTGCGTACAAAAATCGAAGCTTTGACGGCAGGGGCAAAGAAGAAGGTGTCTCATATTGAGGTCTACAATGAATCAAAGAAGAGTACTTCCAAGAATGCCTTTCTGTTCCGTCTTTTGTGGATGCGCTCCTTCGGTGTCGCCGATAACTTCCTCAATGAAAATTCGGAAAAGGAACTGTTAGCTGTACTGGCCCATGAAGCAGGACATCTGAAGCATAAGAAGAATCTTCTGAACTATCTGAACTATGTCATGATGGCAGGCATTGCTGTGATTGCAGCATTAGCTTTGACGAAGGGACAGCAGATCGGTACAGTATGTTCTGAAGCTGTACGCAGTGCTTTCGGTCTGAGTGTACTGAACTACATGCTGGTGATGGAAATTGCCGGATGGCTGTTTCAGCCGTTAATGGCAGTGGTGATGCTGTATCGAAACTACGTGACACGTGTGGAAGAATATGAAGCAGACCGCAATGCTGTCAAGGAAGGCTATGGGGAAGAACTGATCGCAACCTTCAAGCAGATGTCTTC
>JAZUHS010000174.1:0-3378 GCA_045641845.1 Bulleidia sp.
GATACAGTCCTTTTACTATGTATCAAAATGCATAAAGAAAAGAGGATATACACAATGTGCACACCCTCTTCAGAGTTCTTCAATTACTTGTTGTCAGCGATTACGGACTGCGCAGCGTTGCGGCCGGAAACGATGATTTCAGTGATTGCATTACCACCCAGACGGTTGCCTGCGTGATACTTGGATGTTACTTCACCTGCACCATACAGACCGGCAATGATGTTGCCATCCTTGTCGAGTACATGGTGTTCAACGTCTGTAGCCAGACCACCCATTGTATGGTGAGTGGAAGGAGCCATGAAACGTACTCTCAGATATTCGTTAGTGTATGTGTCAGGCAGATACTTGCCGTTTTCATCCTGTTCAACCATACCTACTGTACCTGTGTAAGCGAGCTTTTCAACTTCCAGAGTATCGGAAACACCCATGACATAGTTATCGTATTCTTCGATTGTAGCCTTCAGAACTTCTGCATCGAGGCCCAGCATTTCAGCTGTTTCTGCCAGAGTCTTGAAGTACATACGGCCGGGAACATCCTTAACATCATTGTTGAAGCCGCCGGGACCAGCATTTGTGCCGGGGTTGGAGATTTCTACATAGATACCGGGAACATACTTCAGACCGAGCTTTTCAGCCAGTTCCTTGGACATGCCGTTTTCGAATGCACCTTCGGACAGAACGTCACGTTCAGCAGATTCATCTACATAACGCTTACCTGTAGCAGCGTTGATGTAGATAACATTTTCACCTGCACCGCCGGCGAGGTTGCCGTTGTCAACCCAGCCCAGAGGCATCATCTGTGTCCATTCCATACCTTCTGTAGCAGCACCGACAGCTTCAGCCATTGTGATACCTTCACCCATCAGAGAGTTGCGGTTTGTTGTACCGATGTTGTCAGCGATGAATTCAGGCTTCCAGTAGTCATTTGTCTTCTGTACCATGTCGATGTTAGCACCGAAGCCGCCTGTAGCCATGATGACACCTTCCTTAGCCATAGCAGTTACTTCTGTACCATCATATCTAACAGCCTTGACACCTGTTACTCTGCCGTCTTCAACGATCAGTTCCTTCGCTGTTGTACGAGTCAGAATACCGTTATCTTCATTAGCTGTCATGATTGTGTTCGCAGGCACCATGAAGTAAGCACCCCACTTAGCCTTGTAGAATTCACCATCGACTGTACCACCGTTAACGGAGTTTTCTCTCTGCCACAGGCAGCCGATCAGTGTGAAGGCACGGCTGATATCAATATCAGCACCCTGTGCTGTCAGCCAGGGATAAATGTCCTGACCGCCGTCAACGAATTCCTTAACCTTGTTGACATCGGAATACATCCACTTTGTATGATCAGCGTTAGGTCTTAAGCCGCCATAGTATGTCTGGAATACATGCAGGTTCTTTGTAGAGAATACAGTCAGTTCTGTTTCCTTCTTGCCTGCATCCAGCTGCGGCTGTGCCCATGCCATGTAAGTCTTGATTTCTTCCTTCAGTTCCTTGAGAACAGGCAGATATTCAGCGTGAACACCGCGAACAGCATTCATAGCGATATTACCTGCTACGAAAGGATGTGCATCATCGATTGTGCCGTCGAATTCTTCTTCGGACCAGTTCAGGATTGTATTCAGGATTTCAATACGGCCGGCCATGTTCTTGACCTTAGCATATTCTGTACCTTCATATTCACCGTTTTCAGCATCAGGATTTTCAGCATCCCATGTAACAGCCTTGTAAGCTGTCTGGTAAGCACCACCGGAAACCAGAGTATTACCGCCCATTTCAGCATTTGCTTCAATGATCAGAACAGTCTTGCCGTTCTGTGCAGCTTCGGCACCGGCCATCATACCGGCACCGCCGGCACCGACGATAACGATATCCCATTCACCTTCGATGGGTGAACCGGCTGTGTGTTCAATTGTGTTCTTCTTGAATGCATCAATGTTTGTGCAGCCTGCAGCTTCAGCAGCAGCGTTGACTGCTTCCTTGACTGCACGGGAAGTGAATGTAGCACCGGACAGTGCATCAACACCTGTACCGTTTGCTTCAATGATCTCGGGGATCATAATGTCGTAAGCAGAAGTACCTACATGATCTGTTTCCTTCTGTTCACCGACCTGGATGTCTTCGATACCAGTTTCAGAGAATGTAACGGACAGTGTTACAGGACCCTGATAACCCTGTGCTGTACCTTCGTAAGTACCTGCTGTGAAGGCAATTTCCTCACCGCCTTCTTCAGCTGTACCCATAGCCTGTGCAATGGCAGCTGCAGCTGCTTCTTTTGCACCGTTGGATGTTAATGTAGCACCGGAAACGCCATCGATTTCTGCACCCTTTTCCTTGATCTGAGCAGCCAGATCTTCCAGAGCAGCACCACCGACTGTAGGTGTTTCGCTGTCGCCTTCTACCTTAACATCAGTAATCTTGTTAGCATCGACAGTAATTGTAACCTTTACAGTACCGCCGAAACCTGTACCTTCACCTGTATAGGTGCCGGGTGTGTATACTCCCGCTTCGCTGGGCGCCTTAGTGCAGCCGACAGCTGCCGCCATAGCAAGAGCAAGAGCAGACTTCATGATTTTCTTCATTAGAAATATCCTCCTGTATGGACAGCATAAACCCTGTGCTCGTAACAGAGTAAACAGCCTTTTCACCAATTCTTCACATTTCTGATATAATCGAGTACATGAAAATGCTCATCAACGAATTGTCCAGACTGACCGGAGTCAATGGTGAAACCATCCGTGACTACCGCAAGGCCGGTCTGCTCAAACCCGTACAGAACCCGTACAACAAGTATTACTACTATACAGAACGAGATATCTACTATCTCTTCAGCATCAAACGTCTGCGTCAGATCAATACACCGCTTACAGATATCCGCAGTTTCCTGGTCGGTACCAGTGATCCTGTCACTTTGTATCAGGAACAGCTGGAAGCAAAGAAGAAAGAGGCAGAGCGGCTGGCCAGAGAAATCGAGATTGCCGAAGTGCGACTGAAGAATGCCATTGCATGCAGAGAGAACGCAGGCAAAGTGATCCTGAAGTATCACGATATACTCAAGTATGATCTGCCAGTCAATGAGACCTTTCGTGATCATCCGGATGTCTATGAACAATGGCTCGGCAATCTGGATATCCTTCCCCTTTCCTTCCATGTAAAGCAGGAACATCTGATCCTGCAGGAAGGTACACATGATGTAGAAGCCAGTCTGTGCTTTGGCTGTCATGAAAACAAACTGAAGGAACGCGGTCTTCCTTTAACCGGACAGGAATACATCTGTCCGCCGGGAATGTATCTGTCTACGATCATCAAGGTCCCGGTGACACGCAATCTGATCTACAGCGATATCGAGCCGCTTCTGAAATATGCCGAAGAACATCA
>JAZUHS010000175.1:0-21922 GCA_045641845.1 Bulleidia sp.
TAAGTCTACTACAGGTAGAACAATGCTGAACCTGATTAAGCCTACATCCGGTGAAGTTCTCTTCAATGGCACCGATATTTACAAGCTGAATGGCAAGGAACTGAATAAGATGCGCACTAAGATGCAGATCGTATTCCAGGACCCTTATTCATCTCTGAATCCTCGTCTGCCTGTTTACGATATCATCGGTGAAGCAATGCTCGAACACGGCGTTGTTAAGAACCGTGATGAAATGATGGATCGTGTATTCGATCTGATGGCAAAGTGCGGTCTGTTCCCTGAACAGGCTGGCCGTTACCCTCACCAGTTCTCCGGCGGTCAGCGTCAGCGTATCTGCATCGCTCGTGCTCTTGCAGTTAACCCTGAATTCGTCATCTGCGACGAAGCTGTATCCGCGCTGGACGTATCCATCCAGTCTCAGATTATCAACCTGCTGAAGGACCTGCAGGAAGAAATGGGTCTGACATATCTGTTCATCTCCCATGACCTTTCTGTAGTTAAGTTCATCTCTGACTCCGTAGGTGTTATGTATCTGGGTGAAATCGTTGAAATCGGTTCTAAGAACCAGATCTTTGATACAAACTGCCACCCTTATACAGAAGCTCTGCTGTCCGCAGCTCCTTCCTTCGATCCTACAAAGCGTAATAACGATAAGCGTATTATCCTGCAGGGTGATATGCCTTCTCCTGCTAACCCTCCTAAGGGTTGCCGCTTCCACACTCGTTGCCCTTATGCAACAGAAAAGTGCGGTCAGGAAGTTCCTCAGAACTACGAAGTAGAACCCGGACATTTCTGCAGATGCCACTACGCTCTCGAAAGAGCAGCAAAGAGAGGCTTATAAGATATGTTCTTTCTCCGCAAGGATCAGGTTGACAGAGATGTTGAGAAGTTACGTGAGAATCTGATGACTCCTTATCAGATTGCTGAAAAGGAAGATCAGAAAGCACGTGAAAAGAAGCAGTATCAGGAAGCTGTTGAAGGCTTTGGTTGGAAGGACGTGCTGGCAATGACGATTGCGATCATTGAAGTTATCCTGCCGTACTTCCTGCTTTTAGTAGGTGCAATGGTAGCTGTCTACTTATTCCTGTATTATGGAGGAAGAGCCTACTACGGCTGATATTTCAAAACTGAGCAGATACTGAAGTATCTGCTCTTTTTTCATAAATCATAGAAAGAAGGATAAAGACATGGAACGTTTTTCCGAAATCTCCTACACACGTCCGGATTTTGAAGCAATTCGTACTGAACTGGAGAATCTCTACAACGAACTCTGCAGTGCCCAGAGTTTTGAAACAGTAAAGAATGCATGGCTGAAGAGACAGGAAATCAATGGTGAATTCAGAACTGCACAGGTAATCGCGCGCGTTCATCTGGACTGCAATACTGCGGATCAGTTCTGGGCTGAAGAAATCTCTTTCTTCAACAAGGTTACTCCTGAACTGAATGTCATTCTGAAGAAGTTCAACGAATATCTTGTAACATCTCCTTTCAGAGGAGAATTTGAAGCTGCGTATGGCAAGCAGCTGTTCAATCTGCTGGATGCAGATATCAGAACATCTGATAAGAGTGTTGTTGCTGAACAGGTACAGGAAGCAGAACTGCAGGCTAAGTATGCGCGTTCCGCTGCTGCATGCAAGACAATGTTCAGAGGTGAAGAGTGCAACTTCTATGGTCTTCTGAAGCATATGCAGTCACTGGATCGTGAAGAACGCAAGGAAGCTATGATTGCATGGGCAGACCTGTATGAATCCGCATCTGCTGATCTGGATGCTGAATATGCAGAACTGTGTGCTGTACGTCGTACAATGGCTGAGAAGCTTGGTTTCAAGAGCTATATCGAAATGGTATATATGCTCAGACACAGATTTGACTACACAGCTGCGGACATCGAGCGTTTCCGCGGTTATGTTGCTAAGTACATTGTGCCGGCTGCGCAGAAGATACACGCTGAACAGGCAAAGAGACTTGGTCTGGATAAGCTGGAATACTATGATGAATCTCTGATGTTCCCGAATGGCAATTCCACTCCTGATAAGGGTACACAGGGTATGGTTGATGCAGCTCAGAAGATGTACAGAGAGCTCTCCAAGGAAACAGGCGAATTCTTTGACTTTATGGTTGAACATGAAATGTTCGATCTGGAGACAAAGCCTAACAAGCATCTGGGCGGCTACTGCACAAGACTGGCTAAGTATAAGGCACCGTTCATCTTCTCCAATTTCAACCGTACAAGCGGTGATACACAGGTTCTGACACATGAGGCAGGTCATGCGTTTGCAGGCTATACAGCTTCCCGTGCACAGGAACTGGTTGAGTATGATCACTCCACATCCGAAATTCAGGAAATCCATTCCATGGGTATGGAATTCTTCACAGATCCCTGGTACAACCTCTTCTATCCGGAAGGAGAAGGCGATCGTTATCGCTATGAACATCTGGCAGAAAGCCTCGCCAATATTACATATCTGGTATCCGTTGATGAATTCCAGCACCGTGTATTCGAAGGTGAACAGCCGGATGCTATGGGACTGAGAAAGATCTGGCATAAGATTGAAGAAATCTACCTGCCCTGGAGAAGCTATGATGGCAACAAGTTCCTGAGTGAAGGCGGTTTCTGGATGCAGAAGCAGCATATCTTCATGTATCCGTTCTACTATGTAGATTATGCTCTGGCGATGGTATGTGCACTGCAGTTCTTCTTGCGTATGCGCAAGGATCGTGAAGCTGCGTGGGCTGATTATATGACTCTGTGCAAGCTGGGTGGATCTCTGGGTTACTTCGATCTGCTGAAGGCATGCAACCTGAAGAATCCCTTTGAAGAAGAGACAATCAGAGAAGTTACAGAGGGTGTTGTCGAAGTTATCGCTGAACTCGAAAAAGGGCTTAATTAAGCGCTTTCTTTAACTTTTTTTACATTTTTTCAATGTGAAAATTTGACAGATTTGAACATGCCTGTTATCCTAGTGCCCATGAAAAAATTAAAGAAAGAGTTCAGGGTGACAGGCACCGTGATTGCCAGCCTCGCAGCGGTAGTCCTGCTCTCATCCGTTGGTAGAAACAGTGTTTCCGCTCAGTCCGTGGAACTGCGCAGTGCTGAAGAAATTGCTTTCCTGGCTACAGGTGTAGGCGATGCAGTATTCGCAGATACCGAAGAAGGTATCGTTCTGAATCTGAAGACAGAAACAGCTGAAGTAGATAACAGTGCTTCCTTTGATCCGGTTTCCTATATTGAGGAAGTCAGTGATCAGGGTAAGGCACTTCCGGTTCTCCGTATTACATCTGATGTAAATACAGAAGAGAATGGTGAATATTCCGTTCAGTATGAGGCACTGAACCTGATGGGTGAAACTGTCCAGGCAAACCTGTCTGTAACAGTTCGTTACAGTGAGGCACAGCTGAAGGAGATTGAAGAACGCAAGGCTGCTGAAGAAGCTGCCCGCCGTGAAGAAGAAGTTCGTGCTCAGGTAAGCTCAGGCAATGTAAATCTGTCAACATTAGGTGTATATGACACCGGAACGGTATATGGCATGGTTGAAGCAATCAATGCTGTTCGTGCTGCGTATGGTCTGTATCCCTTCGCATATGCAAGCTCCGCGGCCTTCGATGCTGCAGCGATTCGTGCTCAGGAATGCACATACTATCTGTCACATACAAGACCTGATGGCCGTCCGTACTATACAGCACTGGATGAATGCGGTGTTTCCTATGGATATGCTGCTGAAATTCTGGTTGCATATGGCAGCTCCATTCAGGATAACCTGAACTGGTGGCTGAGCGAACCCGGTCATGCGGCAATCGTACTGAGTTCTTCAGATACATATATTGCAGTCGGCTATGCCGGCGGCATCTGGAGTGCTGAAGTATATTAAGTTATGGGCGAAGGATGATCTTCTGATGGAGGTCATCCTTTTTTCTAATGAAAAAAGCTCCCATCAGGGAGCAGAGATGTATCAGAAGGAAATATGCATGTATTCCTGATGATCCAGGGTATAGATAGTAAAGCCATCTTCACTGAGAACGCCGTAGGAACGGGGATGTCCGCCTTTGGGAAGAGAGATGCTGCCGGGATTCAAGAGATAAATGCCATCCTTGCATTCAGCAGTGGGAATGTGTGTATGTCCGGACAGGAACACTTCACCCTCAGAAAGTTCAGGCAGATGTGCAGGTCCATAGACATGACCATGACTCATGAAGACACGACGGTCACCGCAGAAAATGATGTTGTAGTCAGCAGTGACTGCAAAGGAAAGAACCATCTGGTCAACTTCCGCTTCACAGTTGCCGCGTACAGCGATGATACGATCCTTCATGCTGTTCATGATTTCGATGACCTTCTTAGGGGCATAGTCTTCCGGCAGATCATTGCGAGGACCATGATACAGAACATCACCCAGACACAGGATGCGGTGAATGCCATGGTGACTCAAGGCTGCAGGAATTGCTTCGGCACCGGATAAAGCGCCATGTATGTCGGATACTACGAGGTATTTGGATTCAGTCATAAGATTTCTATTCTCCTTGCGAATATTATAGCATTGTGAGGAATGATATAATTCTCTTGGTAATACTGTTTTATATCTGAAACGGAAAGGAATCCTGCCTGCAGGATTGTGTATAAGAATATGAAAAATAAAGTTGTTGTGGTCGGTGTAACCGGAGGCATTGCGGCCTTCAAGATCTGTTCACTGGTATCTTCTTTACGCAAGAAGGGAAATGAAGTGCATGTACTGATGACAAAGGAGGCGGAGCAGTTTGTTACTCCTCTGACATTCCAGACATTGAGTGCACAGAAGGTCGTTACGGATATGTTTACCGTGGACTATACACCGGATGTACATCATGTTTCCATTGCCAATAAAGCCGATCTCTTTGTCATTGCCCCGGCTACGGCAAATGTCATTGCCAAAGTGGCACATGGTATTGCGGATGATATGCTTACAACAACCTTCCTGGCAGCGCACTGTCCTAAACTGATCGTTCCTGCGATGAATACACACATGCTGGAAAATCCGATCACACAGGATAATATCGAAATCTGCCGCAGATACGGTATGCATATTCTCAATTCCGACAGCGGCTATCTGGCATGTGGTGATACCGGTTCCGGTCGTATGCCTGAACCCTCCGTCATTGAGGATGCAATGGATGCCATTGTAGAAGCAGATCGCTGGCTGACCGGAAAGAAGGTACTGATCACTGCCGGTCCGACACAGGAAGCTCTGGATCCGGTCAGATATCTGACAAATCATTCTTCCGGCAAGATGGGATGGTCTTTGGCAAGGGCTGCACGTGATGCAGGTGCTGAGGTTACATTGGTTGCAGGTAAGACAGCATTGAATGCGCCTGTCGGTGTTGAAATGGTGCCTGTTGTCAGTGCTGCCGATATGGCAGATGCTGTACTGTCACGTTCTGAGCAGCAGGATGTCATTATCATGGCAGCTGCTGTTGCGGATTATACGCCGGAGACCGTATCTGATCAGAAGATCAAGAAGGAAGACGGAAGCTTCGGTATTCCGCTGAAACGTACAACCGATATTCTGCTGGAACTGGGAAAGATGAAGAGAGAAGGTCAGGTACTGATTGGCTTTGCTATGGAAACACAGAATCTGATTGTCAATGCCGAGAAGAAACTTACTAAGAAGAATGCGGACTATATTGTCGCTAACAGCATCGCTGAAGAAGGTGCCGGCTTTGGTGTTGATACAAATTCCGTGACGATCATTGGTACTGATCATAATGAAAAGCTCGGTCTTCTCAGCAAGGATGAGACAGCCGCAAGAATTCTGGCATACTGCCTGAAGAAGGAAGGATAAACAACAATGCTTTTAACAATTGATGTAGGCAATACAAATATCGCATTAGGTCTGATGGATGGTCATAAGAATGTTGGCCGCTATCGTCTGATGACAAAGAACCAGCATACTTCTGATGAGTATGGTGTATATATGTGCGCATTCCTGAACCAGGCAGGTGTTACCAAGGATGAAATCAGTGATGTTCTGATCTCTTCTGTTGTACCGAAGGTAATGTATTCATTGAATTCAGCAATCATCAAGTACTTTGGTGTACAGCCGATTGTCATCAATTCAGACATTAAAACCAATATTACATTGGGAATGGAGAATCCCAAGTCCGTCGGGGCTGACCGTATCGTCAATACAACATGGGCATATAACACATACAAGCGTTCCTGCATCGTGGTAGACTTTGGGACAGCAACAACGTTTGACTATGTAGATCCGGATGGTGTGTTCAAATATGTCATTATCACACCCGGTCTTGGCATTTCCGCAAATGCGCTGACTTCCCAGACCGCCAAGCTTCCTGAAATTGAAATCAGAAAGCCTGCTTCTATTCTGGGCAGAACGACGATCGAAGGAATGCAGGCTGGTGTGGTCTATGGCTACATCGGTCAGGTGGAATACATTATCCGTCAGATGAAGAAGGAACTGAATGATCCCGATGCATATGTTGTCGCTACCGGTGGTTTAGGTAGAGTCATTGCCGGTGAAACAGATGAAATTGATGAGTATGATCCTGACCTTGCCTACAAGGGTATGGTTCTGCTCTATGAAATGAACAAGGAGACAGAAGAATGACAAAAGCAGGTATTTTCGATCTGCATGCAGATCTTGGTATTGCCATTGCGCCCTGGCATGAAAAGGGCGGAGAAGATTCACTGAGACAGGAATGGATGCCGCTGATGGCAGAAGGAGGAATTCGCTGGACAGCTGCAGCAAGCTTCTTCAGAGGTGTTGAAGACTGGGACTTCATGGTAAAGACAGTGGAAATGGTCAGAAGAGATATTGAAGCATCCGGTGCTAAGCGTATTCTGACAGCAGATGATCTGGATGAAGAACAAACAGACACAGCTTTCCTGATGACCATTGAAGGCATGTGCGGTATTAAAGATCAGGCAGTGGAAAAGATTCAGTGGCTCTATGATCAGGGGAATCGTATCGGTTCTCTGGAATGGAACGATGAAAATGCCCTGGCGACAGGCAACTCCGGCAATCCCGCCCGCGGTCTGACGGAAATGGGCAAGGCTGCAGTTCGCAAGATGAATGAGCTGCACATGATTGTGGATGTATCTCATGCCAATGAGAAGACTTTCTGGGATATTCTTGAAACAAGTGAACTGCCGATCATTGCGACACATTCCAATGCCAAGCGTTTATGTTTTGTGGAACGTAATCTGACGGACCAGCAGATCCGTGCTCTGGCACAGAAGGGCGGTCTGATCGGTCTGAATGCCTGTGATTCCTTCATTTCTGAAATTCCCGAGGAAAGAACAGCACGTACTTTGGCTAAGCATGCCAGATACATCGCTGATCTGGTTGGTATTGAACATGTTGCCTGCGGCTTTGACTTTGGCGCATACTACACAGAACGTGAGACACATGACCTTGCTTCTCCTGACCAGGGTCAGAACTTTATTGAAGGTCTTCGTGCAGAAGGCTTCAGCGAAGAGGAAATCAAGGATATTGGCTATCGCAACGTATTCCGTTTCCTGAAGAAGTATTTGTAAGCTTTGGAGTCTGTCATTGTACAGACTCCTTTTTCGAATGAAAAAGGCAGCTCCGCAAGGAAGCTGCCGTATAAATCATTTCCAGAGAATATCCGGATAGGTACCGTTGTTTTTCATCTTTGATACAAGTTGAATAACACTGCGCTTGTCCTGCGGTTCATTGATGGAAAACCATTCTTCACTGCGGGCGATGCGCTTTACGTCTGTCAGACAGCTGTCAGCCTGTACGAGATCATATTCGCAGCTGATCGTTTTCTCTTTCTGCTTTTCCGTCATAGCTTCCAGCGTCGCAAAGACAGCGGGAGTAAAGCCATAGCAGTGTACAGGAGAAGCAGGATCACAGATCACTGCATACTGATCTGTTTCTTCCTGAAGGAACTGATACATGTCTTTGAATGTTTTCTTTCCATACCAGGTATTTGCATCAATGACCATGAAGGGTTCCTGCAGTACATCTTTGCAGGCAAGCAGAGCCGGCACTGTACCATGGAGGTTCTTTGTCATATCCTGATATGCAAAGGCGATCTCCATTTTCTTTTCCATACGATCAGTTAAAGCAGAACGGAAAGCTGCTTCATGTTCTTTCTGAATGACAAATACGGCTTTGCGGAAACCTGCCTCCAGTGCATCATATATAGAGAATTCAATCAGCGGTTCACCATGGCTGCCGACACCGTCAATCTGTTTCAGTGCACCATAGCGGCTGCCTGTTCCGGCTGCGAGTATTACAATTGCAGGGTTTGTCATGCTGTTTTCCTCCTACATCTTCTTTTATCTGTTCCGGTTTCATTATATCATCTGTGTCGTGGGCATTTGCATCTGTGCACTTCTGCCTGCATAAAAGGAGTAAACGTATGAAACAGCTGATTCTGGCAAGTCAGTCTCCGCGTCGCAGAGAACTGCTCGAAAAGTGTGAAATTCCCTTTATCTGCATTCCTGCAGATATTGATGAAACAATGGATCTGATGAATGATCCTGCGGAAGAGGTGAAGATTCTTTCTCATCGAAAGGCGGAGCATATTCTGAAGCTGCATCCGGATGCAGTTGTCATCGGCAGTGATACCATTGTAGCCATTGACGGCAAGGTTCTCGGCAAGCCGCAGAGTCATGAAGAAGCTGCGGAAATGCTTAGGGCATTAAGTGGTCATACGCATCAGGTCATTACCGGTCTTTCCGTATTGAGCAATGAAAAGGAATATCTGGATGTATCGGTATCTGATGTCACCTTTGCAGAAATGAGCGAAGAGGAAGTGCAGGCATATATCGCAACAGGCGAGTGCGATGATAAAGCGGGGGCCTATGGTATTCAGGGGTTCGGGGGCAGATATATCACCGGTATTCATGGCGATTACTATGCAATCATGGGACTGCCGCTGCAGATGGTCTACGCAGCACTCAAACAGTTTTATTGATTTTCTGCTGTAATCTGATATGATTTACTAGCTAAGCCGCCATAGTATAATGGCAATACGCAGCAATGGTAATGCTGAACTGGCAGTTCAATTCTGCCTGGCGGCACCATGATAAAGGAACAGGTCCATGTAAATGGGCTTTTTCTTTTTCCGGACAATAATAAAAACAGGTCCGTTTGATACGGACCTGCAGGATGATCATCAGAATACTGTGAAGAGTACCAGGGAACAGAGAATAATTGCGAAAGCAGGCGGGTCTACGTGAGTAGAGCAGCGATTGTTGTAGGCAACTGTAAACCAGTAGCCAAGCAGTTCGGCAATGATACCGAAGATTACGGCGATGACAAGATTATGTGTCATCTGCATTGCATAGCCGGCAACCAGAGTAACATGATGTGTTGCAGGCATGTTAGGTTCAACTGGACAGAACAGCAGGGACAGACCGGACATGCCGAAGCCAATATTCCAGATGCCTGTCTTTTCAGCGAAGAAGCCTGCACCGAAGGCGAGGCAGCCTGCCATCATGATATGGAACAGCCACATATGAGGACGTACTGCGGAAAGAATACGGGTTGTATTGGATTCTTTCATACGCTCTGTATGCCAGAGCAGACGAACCAGAACCGCTACCGAGAAGACGGACAGCGCACCCTGATCGCAGGGGATGCCAAGATCAACGGCAAGACGGAAGACTGTATAGCCGATGACACCGAACAGGCCGCCGACCAGCAGGACTACCGGATCATTGAAGACAGCCATGGAACGCCATGTGTCATAGCCTTTGACATCATATTTACGCACAGCTGCATAAGCTGTTGCGGCAACGCTTCCGGTGAAGCATACAGCCGGAAGGAAGAACAGATTTGTTCCGTAGAGATCAAGCATCGCAGTGTCGAAGCCGGCAAAGCCAAGAACCTGAGAAAGCACGGTGACACCGCAGGCAAGAATAAAGGCCGGTGTACCGCCGATGACAGTACCGAAGATACCTGCGCAGAAAGCAAGGCCTAATGTTAATGGTGTGAGCATGAGTTATCCTCCATTGATTACTTTTTCTATTTTAATATGGATATCGTTTTGAATATAGCTCTTAATAGGAAAAATCGGATCGAAAGGATCAGATGGAATACAGTCTGTTTGTAAAGCAAGTTTCATCTGCCGTTCACATGCCTGCAGTTTACTTGATGAATCAGTTGTTTCGAGTTTTTCCCTGTATGCTATAATGTCTCAGTATCTGAAAGGGGCGATGACACCTTGTCTACATATACTCTGAATCTGACATTATCGAATATCCGCATGATTACGATCATGTTTCTGGATATTTTTGTTGTATGGTTTCTGCTTTATTACGTTCTGCGCATTGTACGCGGCAATACCCGTACAGTCCAGATTTTCAAAGGAATTCTGCTGGTTGTACTGATTGATGGTCTGGCGAAGATCCTAGGTCTTAAGACACTGCAGTTCTTTGCGGACATGTTCATCAACTGGGGTTTCCTTGCCATTATCATTATCTTCCAGCCGGAAATCCGTACGCTGCTGGAACATATCGGCAAGTCGAATGTGTTCTCACGCATTACTACTCTGACCGGCAATGAAAAGGAAAATCTGGTTGAAGAGATTGTGACAGCAGTCATGCTGCTGAGCAAGGATCAGACAGGTGCGCTGATTTCCATTGAACAGTCCCGTTCTCTGGATGACTATATTGAAACCGGTACGAAGCTGAAAGCAGATGTTACAGCTGAACTGCTGACATCTATTTTCGTTACGTCTACACCTCTGCACGATGGTGCTGTCATCATTCAGGGTGATAAGATCGCCTGTGCAAGTGCATATTTCCCGCCGACAACGGAAGATCTTCCTTCACGTTATGGTGCAAGACACAGAGCTGCGATCGGTATCAGTGAAATCACCGATGCTGTTACGATTGTTGTTTCTGAAGAAACCGGCAATGTTTCTATTTCCGAAGCAGGCAATCTGATGCTGGTTGACCGTGAACAGCTGCGTAATTATCTGCTGCGTGTCATCTGCGGTGAATCTACAGAAGTACATGCAAAGCGTCCTAATAAGGATATCTATGTTTCTGAAAAGTCTTCCCGCGCTGAACAGCCTGTAAAGAAGGGCTCCATGATGTCCAAGCTTGCAATCCGCCGCCGTGAGGAGCCGGAAGTGCTGCAGCCTGAACCGCAGAAGCAGACATCTTCCAAGGTGGCGGTAGAAGAAGTGATTCCTGCCCGCCGCAAAGCAAAGACAAAGAGTGAAACAAAGAGGGAAGAGCGGGTTCATAAGGAAGCAGATGAAGAAGCACAGGCTTCCATGATCAAGCTTCCGCATAAGAAGAAAAGACCTAAGCCCAGCTACCCTGAGCGTTCCGAACAGCCTGCAGTAAAGACACCGGATGAAGTTCCTGCTGAAACAAAGCCGATTGTTCCGGAAGTTCCTGCCCCTGTTCATGTAGAACCGGTACAGGTGATTCCTTCTGCTGTCATGCCTGCCGACCCGGAAGATGAACTTCCTGAAATCGCACAGGAACCGGTACCTGCTGAATCTGCTGTGCAGATGCCTCAGCCGGTGATGCCGGCAGAGCCTGCCGAAGAACTCAATCTGATTCCGGCAACGGATGATGGTGAAATCCAGGATGAGATCGCTGCTCCTCGTACACGTTTTGAAGAAGTCCGTGCTTCCCGTGAAGCTGCTTATCGTATTCTCTATGGTCAGCAGGCGGCACAGAAAGCGGCAATGAAGGAAAAGAAGCAGGAAACTGCGAAAAAGGCCGCAAGAGAAGGAAGCTATGACACAACACAGCTTGATATCTCCAAGATTGTCGGTTTCAATGATGAACTCGACAGTACATTCCAGATGGTGGATAATCTGCCTTCAGACAAGTCCTCCGATCGTAAAGGAGGTAATAAATAATGACAGATCCTAAGAATTTCCGTCATGATGATATGTCCAGCAAGACTGAACTGGCTAACCGTATTGCCGAGCAGTCCGAGAAGATGTCACAGACATATCAGAATCTGGAATCCGGCTTCATGCGCCGTTTCAGATGGTTCTCCAGCATGATTGATAAGGTGCTGTTTACACAGAAGCACAGCAAGCTTGTGGCGCTTCTTCTGGCAGTACTTCTCTATGGCGTTGTCAACTATAACTCTGTATCATCCCTGTATACTTCAACAATGAAGTCTGCGAAGGATCGTTCCGATGTTGCCATCAGTGTCCGCTATAACAGTGATACTTTTGAAATCAGCGGTATGCCTGCAGCTGCGGATATTGTGATCTATGGTGATGCCGCAAATGTAAATAACGCGTTCAACTCCGATACCGGCAAGGTTGTTGCGGATCTGGAAGGTCTGACCGAAGGTGAACATAACATTAAACTGAAGACAGAAGGCTTTGGTGATAATGTGACGGTTGCTGTCAATCCTTCCAATGTTCTTGTAACACTGAAGAAGAAGACAACACGTCAGTATGATATTTCCTATGACTTCATCAACATGGATCAGATGGATGATATCTACAGTGCTTCCACACCTTTGTTCGATACAACAAAGGTTAACGTCCGAGCTTCCAAGGATACGCTGGATTCCATTGCCTTCGTCAAGGTTCTGATCGACGTCAGCGGCCAGAGTTCCGACTTTGAGCAGGACGCCAAGCTGGTGGCCTATGACTCCAAGGGTTATCCGGTATCTGCGGATATCGTTCCTGAGACAGTGCATGTAAACGTGCCGATCACTTCTCCGAGCAAGTCTGTACCGATTGAAGTTCAGGTAACCGGCAGTGCTCCTGAAGGAATGGGCATTGATACAATCGCTCTGGACCAGCAGAGTGTAACCATCTATGGTACAGAGGATACGCTGGATGCAATCAGCAGTGTTCTGGTTACTGTCGATGCTTCTACAATCACAAAGGATTCCACAATCCTGCGTCCGATTGTTCTGCCGGCTGGTGTTTCCAAGTCCAGTATCACTCAGGTAACGATGAACGTTGTTCTTGGCGAAAGCGTTACAAGAACAATTGATAACGTAAAGATCTATTATCGCAACAACACAAAGAAGTATAAGGCTTCTCAGCCTGACAATAAGACAACGACAAGCATTACCGTCACCGGAACTGCTGCTAACGTCAACAGCATTACTGCAGATGATATTACTGTTTATGTTGACATGAGCATGGCAGCTCCCGGTCTGCAGGAATTCCCTCTGCAGGTGGATCAGTCCGAAGACGGCATGGTTGTCTATGCACTGACAGAGACGTCCTATACACTGAATGTACTTGGTGAATCAACAGACACATCAACAGAAAATGAAGGAGCAGATGTAAACAATGGGTAAGTATTTTGGTACAGATGGTATTCGCGGCAAGGCGAATGAAGGACTGACTGCGGAACGTGCGTTCCAGGTCGGCAGATATCTTGGTTATTACTACAGCAAGGAAGGCAAGCAGAAGATTGTCATCGGCAAGGACTCTCGTCTTTCTTCCGACATGCTTGAAAATGCACTGGCTGCAGGTATTGCAGCACAGGGCTGCGATGCATATCTGACAGGCTATTGCCCGACACCGGCAATCTGCTATCTGACAGTTCATGAGGATTTCGCCTGCGGTGCAATGATTTCCGCCAGCCATAATCCTTTCTACGATAACGGCATCAAGGTTTTCTCCAAGGAAGGCATTAAGCTGCCCAGCGAAATCGAAGATCTGATTGAAGCATATATCGATGGTGAAACAACACTCGAATATGCAACAGGCGAAAAGATCGGTAAGATCTACGGCTATGCACAGGGTCTGGAAAACTATCTTGACTGGATCACAGCTGAATTCCCGCTGGATCTTTCCGGTATGAAGATTGCCTGCGATACAGCCAACGGTTCTGCATCCTTTACAGCAGAAAGAGCGCTCAAGAGACTTGGTGCGGAAGTGACAATGACAAACGATCAGCCTAACGGCATCAATATCAATAACAAGTGCGGTTCCACTCATCCGGAAGCATTCCAGGAATTCGTGAAGAACGGCAGCTATGATATCGGTCTGCTGTTTGATGGTGATGCGGATCGTCAGATTCTGGTTCGTCCGGACGGTCAGCTGGCTGATGGTGACTTCATGCTGTATATCTGCGGCAGATACTATCGTGACAAGGGTGTGCTGAACAACAACACAATCGTATCCACAGTTATGGCTAATCTTGGTCTGTTCAAGGCGATGGAACGTGAAGGCATCAAGGTTGAAAAGACAGCTGTCGGTGACAAGTATGTATATGAAGTAATGTGCAGAGATGATGATATTGTCGGCGGTGAACAGTCCGGACATATTATCTTCAAGAAGCATGCGACAACAGGTGACGGTTTGATGACTGCTCTGGTTATCCTGCAGATCATGAAGGAAACAGGCAAGAGCCTGATCGAACTGTGCGGAGGCCTGAAGATCTATCCGCAGCTGCTGGTCAATGTACGTGTTACAGATAAGACTCTGGTCATGGATGATCCGGAAGTTCAGGCAGCGATCGAAAAGGTCAACGCTACACTGGAAGGCAATGGCCGTCTGCTGGTTCGTCCTTCCGGTACAGAACCTCTGCTGAGAGTTATGGCTGAAGCAGAAACAGATGAAATCTGTGCAAGAGAAGTTAACTATATCGCTGATATTATCCGCCGCAAGTACGGTGCATAAGCAGTAAAAATAAGATATGAGTGACAGCAGTGCTCTATGGAGTGCTGCTGTTTTCTGCTTTCTGAGGGTTTTGTGAAGTATGCTTTCGGGTATGAATTGTGTGATAGAATAATATCGGTGATGAATATGAAAAAAAGAATTTATATAACAGAAGACGAAAAGGATCTGAATGAACTTGTTAAGCGCTATCTGGAAAAAGAAGGCTATGAAGTTCAGTCATTCCTGACTTATGACGAAGCAGCACCGCATTGTGAAGATGATGATGTACATCTGTGGATTCTTGACATCATGCTTGGGGACAAGAGCGGCTTTGATCTGATCGAGGAAATCCGCATGCATAATCCGAATGTTCCGGTCATTTTCATGTCCGCACGTGATAAGGAATTCGACCGCATCATTGGTCTGGAAAAGGGCAGTGATGACTATATCACAAAGCCATTCTCTCCGAAGGAACTGGTACTGCGTGTGAATAATGTTATCCGCCGTACATATCGTGATGACGCAACGGTAAAGATTGCCATTGATGGTTATGAAATTGATGAAAATCAGCGTACGGTTACCGAAGGCGGTATGCAGATTGATCTGACGACAAAGGAATTTGATCTGCTTATGCTCTTCCTCAATAACCGCGGCAATGCCTTTACAAGAGAGCAGATTCTCTCCCGTATCTGGGAAGAAAACTATTATGGCAGTGACCGTGTCGTAGATGATACACTGCGCCGTCTGCGTAAGAAAATGCCGAATCTATCCGTACAGACGATTTACGGCTTCGGCTACAGACTCGGATGAAACGCATGCGCATGTGGCTGCGCGAACTGTCTCTGACGCAGCAGCTGCTGAGTATTATCTTTGCCTTTATTGTCGCTTTTGCGGCTTTCATCGTTATCTTCCTGTCGCCTTCCATTGATGCTTTCTCTGATTCTGAAATGTATCGTCTGCTGCACAATTCGCAGGAGAACATCATCAGTATCATTGACTCTTCTCCGGGTTCTACCCCGCAGATGTCAATCGAGAATTCATCGATTACACATATGCTCTACAATCCTTCCACAGATGAGATTCATGTCATCAGCGGATCCATGATCCGGGTGGAAGTGAAGGATGAACTGCGCAAGAATCTGCATGCGGATGTTTCCGGTACGCAGGACCTGGCGCTGCGTGTGCAGAACGGGGATGGCAGCGGGGAGATGGTCCGCTACCTGTACTGTGCAACGCTGATGAAGGATGGACGTCAGCTGATTTCCATTCTGGCCAATGACTATCAGATTCAGTTCCAGTCGTCATTGATCAACGGCGTTGTTCTGATGAACATTCTGGTTGTATCACTGCTGTTTGTGCTGCTGATGATCTGGGTGGGAAGTCTGATCATGCCGCTGAATCAGATTCGCAGCTACATCGGCAAGATTCAGAATGATGAACCGGCTGTGCTCAATGTCAGAAGACATGATGAAATCGGTCAGGTTGCCGTAGCATTAACGGATATGGAAAGCGAACTGGAAAAGCAGAATCGCGAAAAAGAAGAGATGATTCAGAATATCTCGCATGACCTCAAGACACCGATTGCGACCATCAAGTCCTACAGTGAAGCGATCAAGGATGGCATCTATCCTTACGAAACACTGGAGAAGTCGGTCGATGTTATCATTGAACATGCGGATCGTCTGGAGAAGAAAGTAAAAAGTCTGATCATCCTGAACAAGATGGGATATCTTCTGGATAACTGTCCGGAAGGAGATCAGCTGGATATGAACCGTGTCATCAGTAAAGCATTGCTTTCCTTGAAGGTTGTGCGACCTGAGATTACGTTCATTCGTGAAACCGAACCGGGGATTCGTTTCCATGGTGATGAGGAACCCTGGCGTATTACCGTTGAAAATCTGATTGATAACGCTCTGCGTTATGCAAAGACTTCCATCACCGTTACTCTGAAGGAAGGGGAGCTGTGTGTCATCAATGACGGCCGTCCGATTGAGGAAGATCGTCTGGGCAAGCTGTTCCATGCTTATGAAAAGGGTACGGATGGTCAGTTCGGTCTGGGTCTTTCCATCGTATATCGTGTGTGTGCAACCTATGGCTATCATGTGGAAGCAAGCAATCTGCCGGAAGGTGTATGTTTCCGTATCTGGAAGGACAGCAGCGTGAAGCCTCGCAAGCAGAATAAGAAATCACGAAAGATCAAGGATGTCTCGACGAAAAAATCAACAGCTCGCTGATGCAGTGAGCTGTTTTTTCCTGTATTATAAGGGCGCTATGACAGAATATATTACGATTGATACAGTGAAAACTGCTTATATGACAGCAGGTGAAGGCAATGATATTCTCCTGCTGCACGGCTGGGGACAGAATAAGGAAATGATGGGACAGATCTTTGATCACTTCAAAGATCGTTTCCGTGTCTGGAGCATTGACTTTCCGGGTTTCGGTGAAAGTGATAATCCTCCTGAGGCATGGGGTGTTCCGGAGTATGAAGTATTTCTGGCAAAATTCATTCAGGCTGTCGGTATTGTAAGGCCGATCATCGTCGGTCACTCCTTCGGCTGCCGTGTTGCAATCCGCTACGCTGCTGATCATCCGGAGAATGTAGCTAAGATGTGTCTGACCGGTGCTGCAGGTATTCGTCCGAAGCATGACCTGCAGTGGCATGTCCGCACTAAGACATACAAGGCAGGCAAGTGGCTGCTGAAGGTGACGGGTCAGAAGGAAAAGCTTGCGGAGCTGCAGAAAAATGCAGGTTCTGAGGATTACCGCAATGCCGAGGGTATTATGAAGCCGACTTTTGTAAAGGTGGTCAATGATGATGTTGCCCCTCTGCTGAAGGATGTTAAGTGCTCTGTACTGCTGGTATGGGGTGAATATGATACTGCTGCGCCGTTATGGATGGGACAGCAGATGGAGAAGGAAATGCCGGATGCAGGTCTTGCCATCTTTGAGGGTGATGACCATTGGGCATACTGGCACCAGCCGCAGAGATTTAATGCGGTACTGGATATCTTTCTGAAGGAGGATCAGGCATGAGTATGTTGAAGATCCTGCTGGTTGTGTGCATTTTTGCGGGGATGCTGATTCCCGGCAAGAGAGCACTGCATATGTTCCAGCAGAACCGCTATGAATGCGGACGCTATACAGGATGGATCAATGAAAACATTGTCCGCAATGTACGCAGAAATACATTTGCGATCGGTTTATGTGCGGCCGGCTTTGTACTGGGTGCAGTGCTGAAGGGTGCTTTAGGTATTCTGGTACAGTGTGCGCTCATTCTTGTATATACATTCATGGAATATACAACCGAGCAGGCAAAGAAATATATCAAGCCGCTTGTATACACGGATCGTGTTAAGCGTCAGATTGCCGTCATGGCAGTGCTGGCCGCAGTCATTGCTCTGCCTGTGGCTTTTGCCGGCGGTAAGATGTTTGCAGTAATCTCAGCAGTACTGCTGCCCTGGGGAATGATCTATCCGATGGCCTGGATTACTTCTCCGATTGAAGCAGGTGTACGCAATAAGTTCCTCAATGAAGCAAAACAGATTCTGAAGGATCATCCCGGTCTGACCAGGATCGGTATCACCGGTTCCTTCGGTAAGACAACAACCAAGAACATCATGCAGGCAATGGTCGGTGAAGCATATAACTCACTGATGACACCTGCGTCCTATAACACACCGATGGGTATCACCAGAACGATCCGTGAACTGCTGAAGCCTATTCATGAAGTTTTCGTGTGTGAAATGGGGGCAGACCATGTCGGTGATATCGTTGAACTGATGGATTTCGTACATCCGACGATCGGTGTTGTTACTTCTGTCGGTCCGCAGCATCTGAATACTTTCGGTTCTCAGGAAAACATCACGAAGGAAAAGATGCAGATCATTGAAATGCTGCCGGCAGATGGCTTTGGCATCATGAACTATGACAATGAATTCATCCGCGGCTGGAAGGTTCAGAATTCTGTTGAAACTGTTACCTATGGTATCCATCATGAAGATGTAGATTACCGTGCTGCAGATATTTCCTATTCCCGTACGGGTTCTTCCTTTACAGTGGTACATGGTGATGAACGTGTACAGATTGAAACAAAGCTGTTAGGTGAACTGAATATTCTGAATATTCTCTCTGCGATTGCTGCTGCCCGTCATCTGGGCGTTGCATGGCCTGTCATTCAACGTGCTGCCAAGCAGATGAAGCAGGTGGAACATCGTCTTGAACTCAAGAACATCAACGGCTATCGTTTCATCGATGATGCCTTCAATGCAAATCCTACCGGTTCTGCAATGGCTCTGAAGGTTCTTGGCATGATGAGCGGGAAGAGATTTGTTGTGACACCGGGTATGATTGATCTAGGTGTGAAACAGGCAGAAATCAACAAGCGCTTCGGTACATATATGAAGGGCAATGTTGATATTGCTGTACTGGTTGGTGAAGAACAGACAAAGCCGATCTATGAAGGTCTGGTTGAATCCGGATTTGATATGCAGAATGTCATTGTTGTTAAGACCGTCAAGGAAGCTTTTGCATATATCTGGGCGACTGCATCCCCTGAAGATACTATTCTTCTGGAAAACGATCTTCCGGATGCCTTCAATCACTGATTGATTACGAAGTCCTCCTGTGCGGGAGGACTTTTCACTGTATAGAACAAGAGGTTAAGTATTATGACATTTACAGAGAAATCACATGCATTTATCGCTGCAACTTATTATCGTCTGCTCAATGAACAGTTCGGTGAGCGCGGTGTCAGTGCATTTGCACATGCGTCTGCGTACTATGGCGAGCAGCGCGGCCGCCGTATGGCACAGAGATGCATCAGAGACGGCAATCCTCTGACAGCGGTGAATTACTATCGCTATGGTGAATGGCAGTCTACAAAGGAAATGATTGCATCTGAGCAGTCAAATAAGAGCAGTTATCTTTCCTGTTCCCCTGATGCTCTGTCAAAGATCGTCAGATGCCCCTGGGCTCTGCAGTTTCATGAGATGGGACTGAATGAAAAGGGCGGAGCACTGTACTGCAGTATCATCGATGCAGCAATTGTACGCGGCTTCAATCCGGCTCTGGAATTTATTACCGAACAGACACTGCAGACGGAAAGCTTCTGCATTCAGAGAATGAAGAATGCCTGCCTGGATCCTGAGAACATGCCGGTGAAGAACCCTGAGAACATGCATTCCTTCGGTTTCCATTGCGCGCATATGTACCACGCTTATCGTGATATCTGTGAAAGTATCTTTGCGCAGGAAGGAACAGCACTGTCTGAACAGGTACTGCGTCTTTATGCAGAGACTTATGGTGAAGAGGATGCTGCATATATCGCTCGTTATGCAGATACGGATTTCAGCCGCTGTGATGCGGTGGAACTGTAAGGAGGATACAGAATGAAGTGGGCAGTACTTGCGACATGGAAAATGTCCAGGGACGGCAACGAGATTGCTTCAAATATCCTGAAAGACGGCGGTGACTGCAGAGATGCCGCAACTGAGGGGGTATGCAATGTTGAAGACAATCCCAATTATCACAGTGTAGGCTATGGCGGCCGTCCCAATCGCGAAGGCAGAGTCTTCATGGATGGCGGTTTCATGGATGGTGACACACTTCACTTCGGTTCCGTCGGCTCTGTCGAAGGATTCCGTTCTACAGTCAGAATCGCCCGCTCTCTAGTGGAAGGCGATGCGAACAACTTCCTGGTCGGGGAAGGCGCAGAACGTTATGCCCGCGCACATGGTTTTGAAGAACGCTGCAATGTTACTGCAGAAGGTCTGGCCATTTATGAAGCGGAAAAGGACAGAAGAAAGAAGCTGTCTGCCTATGATGGTCATGATACTGTCTGTTTCCTGGCAAAGGATATGAATGGTTCTATCTGTACAGCTGTCAGTACATCCGGTCTGTTTATGAAGGAACCCGGCCGTGTCGGTGACTCTCCGGTTCCCGGCAGCGGATTCTATGCGGATTCAAAGGTTGGTGCAGCTGCAGGTACCGGCATGGGTGAGGAAATCATGAAAGGTGCATGTTCCTTTGCGGCTGTCCTGTATATGAAGCAGGGCATGAGCGCACAGGAAGCGGCGGATAAGGCGGTTGATGATCTGGTGAATGAACTGACGGAAAGAAACGGCTATGCCCAGCCGATCTCTTTGATTGTCATGGATCGTGACGGCAATTATGGTGTTGGCACAAACATTGATTTCACTTTCACTTATGGCAGCGATACGCATCCTACAGCAATCTATATTGCTAAGAAGGTGGATGGCAGAACAATCATTGAACTGTATACAGAAGCATGAAGAAGTAGCGGTATTCAGTCAGAATCAATGCATTTTCAGACTGAAGTAATATAATCTTTAGCGGAAACGAGGTATTTATGGAAAAGAAAACATTAATCTGGGCCCATCGTGGCGCCAGCGGATATCTGCCGGAGAACACTCTGCCGGCATTTGCAAAAGCAATTGAACTGAAAGCAGACGGTATTGAACTGGATGTTCAGATGACAAAGGATGGCGAGGTTGTTGTATGTCATGATGAAAAGATCGACAGAGTCGCAAACGGTCACGGTTTCATCAAGGATTACACGCTCGCTATGTTGAAGACTTACGATTTCTCCAAGAGCAAGAAGAAGGCTGAATCCTGCGAGATTCCCACGCTTCGCGAAGTTCTTGAACTGATGAAGCCCAGCACACTGACTGTGAACATTGAACTGAAGACAGGTGTCTTCTTCTATGAAGGTATTGAAGCAAAGACAGTTGCCCTTGTACATGAAATGGGCATGGAAGACAGAGTGATCTACTCTTCCTTCAATCATTCTTCTATTCTGAAGGTACAGCAGCTTGATCCTGAAGCAAAGACAGCTTTCCTGTATGCCGATGGAACTCTGGATATGCCTGCATATGCAGAAAAGCATCACGTCAATGCTCTGCATCCTGCCATCTACAATCTGCAGTATCCTGACTTCATGAAGCAGTGCAGAGAAAAGGGACTGGCAGTCAATGTATGGACAGTCGATACGGAAGAACATGTAAAGGCATGTCTGAATGCCGGTGTTGATGCCATTATCACTGACTATCCGGATCTGGTCAGATTCGCAGCTGAAGGCGGTCAGATTCGCTAAGCAATCACATTGCAGGTTATCCGCCGGAACGGATAACCTGCAGTACTGAAAAAAAACAAGTCGGATCGTAGCCATGTCGTTCTGTGAGCCAAGGAGTTGGTTTCAAGTGTTGTCTTCCTAAGACCGCTTGGCCTCCGACTTAGATTCGCAGCTGAAGGCGGTCAGATTCGCTAAGCAATCACATTGCAGGTTATCCGCCGGAACGGATAACCTGCAGTACTGAAAAAAAAC
>JAZUHS010000176.1:0-6662 GCA_045641845.1 Bulleidia sp.
AGCTACAATCTTCCTGAAGCCTCTTGAAACAGCAAAGAAGGTTGCTGTTGTCGGTGCCGGTATTGCCGGTCTTGAAGCAGCACGTGTTGCGGCTAAGCGCGGTCATCAGGTAACTGTATTTGAAAAGGCTGACAAGATCGGCGGTCAGATCAATCTGGCTGCAGTTCCTCCGAGAAAGAGCGAAATTCTGCGCTCCATCGAATACTACGGAAAGATCCTGCCGGTATTAGGTGTTGATGTAAAGCTCAATACAGAGGCAACAAAGGAAACACTGAACGGCTTTGATACAGTCATCGTAGCCGTTGGTGCACATAATATGGCTCTGCCGATGTCCTGCACAGACAGCAACGTTGTCAGCAGCTGGGATGTTCTGAATGGTCTGGAAGTTACAGGCAAGGCTGTCGTACTTGGCGGCGGTCTGGTCGGTGCGGAAACAGCAGAGTATCTGGCAAACAAGGGCGTGGAAGTTACCATCGTTGAAATGATGGACAAGATCGCTGCTCAGGAATCCTCTACTGTACTGCCTTTAATGAAGAAGGACTTCGCGGCTCATGGTGTTGTGGAAATGATCAATACAAAGGTCAGCAGCATTGCTAATAATGTCATCAAGGCTGTCAATACCGTCGACAATACAGAAGTGGAACTCACTGCGGATGTCATCGTCAATGCATTAGGATCTAAGAAGAACGTTCTTGATACAGAAGGTCTGAGTGCTGAAGTCGTACTGGTCGGTGACTGCTCTGGTGAAAGAACTGCCGATATCGCTTCTGCAATCCGTACAGCTTACAAGGCTGCTAATAACATCTAAGTACAACTGATGAGGGTCATGGTTTCATGACCCTCTTTGACAATAAGGAGAACATATGAATTATCCTCATCTTTTCGAACCGATTCAGATCGGTAAAACAACGGTAAAGAACAGAATCTTCATGCCGCCGGTATCCACAAATCTGGCTGATCATGGCTACATTACGGATGCTTTGATTCATCACTATGCTTCCCGTGCCAAGGGCGGTGTGGGTCTGATCATTACGGAAGTCACTACAGTAGAACCTACTTATATCTATCTGCCGGGTGATATTTCCATTCATGATGATTCCTATATCGAAGGCTGGGCAAAGCTGACAGCGGAAGTGCACAAGTACGGTGCAAAGATTCTGCCGCAGCTGTTCCATCCGGCCTACATGGCATTCCCGATTCCCGGTACACCGCAGCTGATCGCCCCCAGTTCCGTCGGACCTTACTATGCAAGAAGTGCACCTCGTCCTGTTACAGTGGAGGAACTGAAGGTTATCATCCGTCAGTTCGGTGAAGCTGCCAAGCGTGTGCAGATTGCCGGCGGTGATGGTGTAGAGATTCATGCCGCACATGCCCATGGTCTGTTAGGCGGTTTCCTGTCTCCTCTGTACAACAAGCGTACAGATGAATACGGCGGTGATATCAATGCAAGATTAAAGCTGACACTGGAAGTGATTGCGGAAGTACGTAAGCAGTGCGGTGATGACTTCATCATTGATGTTCGTATCTCCGGTGATGAATACAGTGACGGCGGTCTGAACATCAACGATATGATCTATGTATCAAAGCAGCTGGAAAAGGCCGGTGTAGACTTCATTCATATCTCCGGCGGCAATACCGTCAAGCGTGCTTCTTCCATTCCCGCACCGGGTACAAAGCAGGGTTCTCATTGCCTGCTGTCCGAAGAGATCCGCAAGTATGTCAATATTCCTGTATCCACTGTCGGCCGCATCAACGAACCCTGGATTGCGGAAGAACTGCTGGCCAATGAAAAGGCAGACATCTGCATGATCGGCCGTGCCAACCTGTGTGACAGTGAATTTGCCAATAAGGCAATGAATGGTCAGGAAGCGGATATCCGTCCCTGCATCGGCTGTCTGAGATGTCTGACCGGTGTCATGTTCGGTCGTCCGATTGCCTGCTCCGTCAATCCTTCCGTTGAAGATCCGACCATTCCCGAAGCAGAAGTAAAGAAGAAGGTTTTGGTTGTTGGCGGCGGTCCTGCCGGTATGGAAGCTGCTTATGTCGCAAAGATGCGCGGTCATGAAGTGGTACTGGCAGAAAAGGAAAATGAACTGGGCGGTTTGTTAAGAATCGCAGCTGTGCCGATTGCCAAGCAGGATCTCTGCAAGGTAACCAAGTATATGATCAGAAGACTGGTACAGGCTGGTGTTGAGGTGAAGCTGAATACAGAGGTTACTCCTGAGCTGATTCAGGAACAGTACAGTGACTATACAGTTCTGTGTACAACCGGCTCTAAGCCCAATACTCCTGAAGCCTTCATGAAGTTCAAGAATACAATGACAGCGGATGATATCCTCTCCGGCAAGAAGTTCCCGGGCAAGAAAATCGTCATTGTCGGCGGCGGTTCTGTAGGCTGTGAAACAGCAGATTATCTGGCACCGTTAATCAATGACATGTTCCCGACAAACCGCCATGTTACTCTGCTGGAAATGACCAACCAGCTGATGGCAGGGGAAGGCGGTGCAGCCAAGTCCGTGCTGACCCGCCGTATCATGGAAAAGGGTGTTGACATCCGCATGAATGCCAAGGTGGTGAATGTCACCGAAGATACACTTACATTTGAACAGAATGGTGCTGAATTTGTGCTCGATGAATTTGATACACTGGTACTGGCAATGGGCTATCATTCCGTACCGGCAGTGATCGAAGGAGCAGTGGCTTTAGGCGATGCGGAAAAGCCCGGCAATCTGCAGTCTGCAATTGCCTCCGCATACAAGGCTGCAATTGTTCTTTAAAGTATATTCATGGGCAGTCTGCAGGCATGCAGGCTGCCTTTTATGCTATAAATGGAATGTTTGAAAAGGAGATAACTCATGAAGGTATTAATGATCAACGGCAGTCCGGATCCTAACGGCTGCATTCATACAGCAATGGTCGAAGCTGCAAAAATCTTCGCAGAACAGGGCATTGAAGCAGAAGAACTCATCATCGGTAACAAGGATATCAGAGGCTGTATTGCCTGCCGCGGCTGCCGCAATACAGGCAAGTGCGTCTTCAATGACGGTGTCAATGAAGCTGCGGAAAAGCTCAGAGAAGCTGACGGTCTGATTCTTGGCTCTCCGGTATACTATGGCAATCCCAACGGTACACTGATGTCCTTTGCACAGAGAATGTTCTTCAGTGCGAACTTCGACTGCCGCATGAAGGTCGGTGCATCCATCGTTTCCTGCCGCCGCGGCGGTAATTCCGCTACATTCGAATCCTTGAACATGTTCTTCGGCATCAACGGCATGCCTACAGCACCTTCTTCCTACTGGAATGATGTGCATGGCTATACAGGTGAAGATGTATACAAGGATGAGGAAGGTCTGCAGACAGTGCATAATCTGGCTTACAACATGTCCTATATGATCAAGGCTCTTCAGGCACAGAAACAAGCAGACGGCATGCCCGAGCGTATCAAGGGTCATGGTACAAACTTCATCAGATAATTGATGTATGAGCGATGGTCTTCTGATCATCGCTTTTCTAATTATCCGGGTGAATTGAAATCTGAACAGGGAAAACACAGTGATCGTGGAGTATAATGAAAGTACCTAATGGAGGAAAAATACAATGGGATTTAAAAAAGGTTTCTTCTGGGGCGGCGCTACTGCGGCAAACCAGTATGAAGGCGGCTACCTGAGCGGTGGCAAGGGCCTGGCAATCCAGGATGTTATTACAGGCGGCGATGGCAGAAACAACATTCCGCGTCGTATTGCTCTGCAGCTGGCTGATGGCACAAAGACATTCATCGACCGCAGAGGTACAGAAGTACCTGCAGGTGCAGTTGCTTATGTAGATGAGAACACATACTATCCTTCTCATGTTGCTACAGACTTCTATCATCATTACAAGGAAGATATCGCTCTGTTTGCCGAAATGGGCTTCACAGCATTCCGTATGTCCATCAACTGGACTCGTATCTTCCCGAATGGCGATGAAGACACACCGAACGAAGAAGGTCTGCAGTTCTATGATGATGTATTTGATGAACTGCTCAAGTACGGTATCGAACCTCAGATTACAATCATTCACTTCGATCTGCCTCTGAACCTGGCTACTAAGTACGAAGGCTGGCTGGATCGTCGTACAATCGGCTTCTACATGAACTATGTAGAAACAATCTTCCAGAGATATAAGAACAAGGTTAAGTACTGGAAGACATTCAATGAAATCAACTTCTGCAGAGACTTCACTAACCTGGGTATTACAGAAGCACAGTCCCGTCCCGATAAGGTTGAACAGGCTGTATTCCATATGCTGCTGGCTGCCGCAAAGACAGTTATCCGCGGTCATGAGATCAACCCTGAATTCCAGATCGGTATGATGATCAACTACTCCGAAATGTATCCGGAAGACTGCAACCCTGAAGCTGCATGGAAGAGAATCGTTGAAAAGAGAGCTCGTACATTCTATACAGATGTACAGAATAAGGGCTTCTATCCTGAATGGAAGCTGGTTGAACTGAAGAACAAGGGTATCGAAATCAAGATGGAAGAAGGCGACCTGGAAACTCTGGCAAAGGGTACTGTTGACTACATCGGTTTCTCCTACTATTCAACAAGTGTTGCTTCCGTAAACAAGAATGCAAAGAGAACTGCTTCCAACCTCGAGTCTGCAGTCAAGAATCCTTATCTGAAGGCTAACGACTGGGGCTGGCAGATCGACCCGATGGGACTTCGTATCGTTCTGAACGAACTGTGGGATCGTTATCATAAGCCTCTGTGGATCGTTGAAAACGGTATCGGCGCAATCGATACAGTTGAAGAAGATGGTTCCATCCATGATCCTTACAGAATCGACTACATCCGTGAACATATCAAGGCTATGAAGGCTGCAGTAGAAGAAGATGGTATCGATCTGATGGGTTACATGCCCTGGGGCTGCATCGACGTTGTATCCGCAGGTACAGGTGAAATGAGAAAGCGCTATGGCTTCATCTATGTAGATATGGATGATGAAGGCAAGGGCGACCTGCACCGTTCCAGAAAGGACTCCTTCTTCTGGTATCAGAAGGTCTGCAAGTCCAACGGCGAAGACATCGACTGATCAGAAAATACATACATTTTCAAAAAGGCGTGAGAAGATCACGCCTTTTTTCTGCAAATATAGAAATGGAAAATGATGTCAGTGCAAGCTTCTGTGCAGCTTCAGGATATGAAGTGATAACTTGAGATCCAGAAGAACGGACAGATCCTCCAGATAGACTTGCAGAGTCTGTTCGATCCGGCTGATACGATACTGCAGAGTGTTGCGATGAATGCCAAGATAGGCGGCACATTCCTTGCGGTTGCCGCTGCAGAGAATAAAGGCTTCCAATGTATCCAGAAGACTGTCATCCAGCTGTTCCAGCAAAGGATTGGTAAGTGCTCTGACAGCAGGGGTATTCAGGTTTTCCTGCAGAAGAATATCTGCCGCAAGTTCACGGAAACGGAAAATATGCTTTTCATTGCTGAGAAGCCTGCCTGTATCAATGGCTTTCTTGGCATGCTGCAGAGCTTCATTGATTTCCGTCAGATCCCTCATGTTTTCATAGACGCCGATATTCGCCATCATCGTGACAGACTCCGGGGCATACTCAGGATCTTCCAGAACGGATACATCCCTGATCAGAGAATAAATACAGCCATTATAGGCATAGCGCAGAGTACCGGGGTTCAGGATAGACAGACGGTTCATCAGATACAGAAGATCACGATTGCTTTTCTGTTTCGGCTCAATGCAGAGAATATGCATCGGACCTTCTTCCAGTTCTTTTCGGATACGTCTGTTCAGTGAACCATCCTGTTCAGGATTGTGCAGAAAACGGGCGAAGGAAGCGGAAAAGGAACGGGAAAAGAGATTGGTCAGGGATGGCTCTTTATCGGTCAGTTCCATGGCCAGACGGGCGATGCGTTCCAGGTATTCCCTATGATGAGACAGGATGGAGCGATCATTGTCAAGAAGGATCAGATAGCCTAAAAGGACATTGTTTTTATACAGAGCACTGATCATCTTTGTTTCCGTGGAGTACGAACAGTTCAGCAGGAATGCTCTTTCATCAGGCGGAATCGTTTCTTCCGGCATGTCCGTGCGCATGGCTTCCAGAAAGGATCTGGAACAATAGCCTTTGCGGATGTATTTCAGCCACAGTTCATCTGTGACAGGGACACTCTTCGAATGCGCAATGACACGAAAGCCGGCATCAATCAGTACAAGCGAACGTTCCAGAAAGGATGCGCAGAGGTCAAGAAAGGAAGCGTAGCTACGGCAGGAAAGAAGCTGATCTCTTAAGGAAGTGAACTGTTCTTCGTAGTGATGTGATGCAAAGAACAGCGTGATCAGTTCATTGGTGATTTCAGTGAGAAGCGAAGAAGGGACGATCAGCAGGTTGCTGTTCATCAGCAGATCACTTCTCTCTTCCTGAGCGATCAGAAAAAGAACATCTTCCTCCCGATGCTCGTTTTCCATGTCGGAGATACGGAAACGGGAAAAGGGTGTGTTTTGTATGCTGTGCACAACTATTGGGTAGGATGTGCTGAAATGATTGAGGAGATAGTGAGGTTCCATGAGTGAATACTAGCATATCTTTGTGCATGAAGCACAATGGTATGCTTCATTGATTGTGTTGTCCGCTGAATGATGAAGAGCAAGGAGAA
>JAZUHS010000177.1:0-7360 GCA_045641845.1 Bulleidia sp.
ATCGCATTGAACAGATAGCCAATAGCGATGATTCCTAAAGTACAGATGATGATGAATACAGCTAACAGCTTATTTTTGATCGCTTTCTTCAACATGATCATTGAGGGTAGACTGAGTGTAGTAACTGCCATCATGAACGAAAGAACAACTCCAAGCTTTGCGCCTTTGGCAAGTAATGCTTCCGCGATAGGGATACATCCAAAGATATCCGCATACATTGGTATACCGGCAATAGCGGCGATGATTACGCCAAATGAGTTTCCGGTACCAAGGAATCTGATAATGATATCTTCCGGAATCCAGTTGTGGATCAGTGCACCAATACCAACTCCGACAAGAATATAGGGGAATACCTTCTGCAATGTTTCTGTTACTTGATCCCGGGAATATCTGAGTCTGTCTTTGACAGTAAGTTCTTCCTGTTCAAGATCAATCGCCTTCGCTTTTCTTATGAATTCCTCAATCTGATCTTCAAGATGCATGTATTCAATCAGTGTTCCGCCAGCAACAGCAATAACAAGCCCCAGAACCACATATGCAACTGCAATCTTTGCGCCGAATATACTCATCAGCAGGACGAGAGATCCAAGATCAACCATTGGCGAGGAAATGAGAAAGCTGAATGTCACACCAAGTGGAAGTCCTGCACTTGTGAATCCTATAAACAGTGGTATGGAAGAACAGGAACAGAATGGTGTCACTGTTCCAAGAAGTGCTGCAATCAGATTTGCTGCAAGACCATGGAATTTTCCAAGTATCTTTCTGCTCCTTTCCGGCGGGAAATAGCTTTGTATGCAGCTGATGATAAAAATCAGAAAACAAAGCAGTATTACAATCTTTATTACATCATATAGGAAGAAATGGACTGATCCCCCGATCCTGTCGGTGATGTCGGCTCCGACAAATGAAAGTATGTTTCCGATCAGATCTTTCAGCCATTTCATTCCCAGAATCTGTTCCTGAATGAAATTCCAAATCATATTGATCTCCTTTCATATATAGATAATCTTCTATGTGAAGTAGGAAAATAAAGCCGATGCTTTTCGATCGGCATTCTTTACTTACTGCAGCAGCATTCTTTCGGATTGACTGTATTCCTGCAGCAGGTGATGGAGGTTATGTACTCCTTATATTCTGAGAAACGTTCACAATTGATGGAATAATGCTGCCACTTGCCATCTCTCCTTGAGTTCACCAGTCCGGCCTCACCAAGTACTTTCATGTGATGTGACAGTGTAGGCTGTGTAACCTGAAGTTCTTCAAGAAGATCACATCCGCATTTTTCTCCGGCTGTAAGCATCTCGATGATTCTAAGCCTGTTTGCATCAGACATTGCCTTACAGATTGCAGCGACTTCTTCTCTGGTCATTTTTCCCTCCATATATAGATAATCATCTATGCATATTCTAATGAACATATAGACGCATGTCAATGTTTATGCCATTTAATAAGCACAGATCATGATTCGTGTTCTGAATCAGAAAGAATTACAATCTGTGCCGTGAGTGTTTATTTCTTCAGAATCTCAATCAGTCGATCTGTATTCTCCGGCTTTGTTGCCCAGCTGGTCGCAAAGCGTACGGCAGTATGTGTTTCATCATACTTTTCCCAGAAACTGAACGATACCTTTCTGCCCAGTTCTTCCATCTCACTGTTTTCCAGAACAACGAAGATCTGGTTGGTAGGTGTCTCAAAGAACATTTGATATCCGTATTCATGCAGAGCAGCACGGATGCGGTCTGCTTCACGGATAGCATTGGCACCGATTTCACCATAGAGATTGTCTGTGAACAGTTCGTCGAACTGCAGACCGAGAATACGTCCCTTGGCGAATAAAGCACCATGCTGTTTGATCAGAGTAAAGAAATGAGGAATGAAGTTGTGCCTGGGAATGACAACTGCTTCACCGAATAACGTACCGCACTTTGTTCCGCCGATGTAGAAGACATCCGTTAATCTTGCCAGATCTTCCAGAGTGACATCATTTTCGCTGCATGCCAGAGCATAAGCCAGACGCGCACCGTCGACATATAAGGGAAGGTTATATTCTGCACATACTTCATGCAGTGCAGTCAGTTCTTCCAGGCTGTACAGTGTGCCGTATTCTGTCGGCTGGGCAATGCATACCATGCCGGGCAGAACCATATGTTCATGATTGCCGTCATTGTAGAAGTCCGTCATATACTGCTTCAATGCATCAGCTGTGATCTTGCCGTTTTTACCGGCGATGCTGAGAACCTTATGACCGCTTGCTTCGATCGCACCTGCTTCATGGACATAGATATGACCGGAATCGGCTGTGATTACACCTTCGATATTGCTGAGCAGTCCGTCGATGACTGTTGCATTGGCTTGTGTACCACCAACCAGAAAGAAGACATCGGCATTCGGACATCCGCAGGCCTGACGGATTTTCTCTCTTGCGGCTTCACAGTATTCATCTGTGCCATAGCCGTCTGTCTGTTCCATGTTTGTGGTTACAAGGCGGGAAATGATCTTTTCGTGTGCACCTTCCATGTAGTCAGATGCAAAGCTTAATTTGTTATTCATATATATGTTTTTCTCCTGCGCAGTTTACTGTACAGGAAAGCATTCATATGTTCAACATTCTGTGAAAAGTGCATAGACATGGAAAAAGATGCAATCTGTACTAAAATAGTACCCAAATAATTGGGGGAATGAAAAATGACAGTTATTAAGAACGGACTGATTCACGATGCAGTCAAAGAAGAAGCATATCGTGCCGACATCCTGATTGAAAACGGAAAGATCAAGGCAATCGGAACTGGTTTCGAAGATACAGATGTAATCGACGCTGAAGGCCAGAATGTATATCCCGGCTTTATCGATGCACATGCTCACCTGGGCCTGGATGGCTGGGGCATTGGCTTTGAAGGTGCTGACTACAATGAAATGGGCGATATCTGCACACCTCAGCTGCGTGCAATCGACAGCTTCAATCCTTTTGATCCTACAATCCTGATGGCAGCTCGCGGCGGTGTTACTACTGTAGCTACAGGCCAGGGCAGCTCCAACGCTATCGGCGGTACATGGATTGCTGTTAAGACAACAGGTATCTGTGTAGATGATATGGTCATCAAGAATGACATGGCTATGAAGTCTGCACTGGGTGAAAATCCTAAGAGATGCTACAGAGACAAGGGCAATGGTGCTCGTATGTCTACTGCTGCAGTTATCCGCAATATGGTATTCCAGACAAGAGACTATAAGGCTCGCAAGGATGCAGCACAGGGTGATGTTACAAAGATGCCTCCTTTCAACTACAAGTGCGAAGCTATGATTCCTGTTATCAACAAGGAAATCCCTCTGAAGATTCATTGCCATCAGGCAAACGATATCCTCACAGCAATTCGTCTGGGCAAGGAACTGGATATCAAGATCACTCTGGAGCACGTTACAGAAGGTCATCTGATCGCTGATATTCTCGCTCAGCATCCTGAAATCCCCATGGCTGTAGGTCCTACACTCGGCCATGCTTCCAAGTTCGAACTGCAGAACAAGAGCTGGACAACTCCCGGTATCCTCGCTGCCAAGGGCTGCCAGGTATCCATCATCACTGACTCTCCTGTAATTCCTCAGCAGTACCTGGGTCTTTGCGCAGGTCTGGCTGTACAGGCAGGCATGGATCCTTTCAAGGCTCTGCAGGCAATTACAATCAACCCTGCTAAGCACATCGGTGTAGCTGATCGTGTTGGTTCCATCGAAGTAGGCAAGGATGCAGATATCGTTATCTGCGGCGATCCGTTCGCAGCTGATCAGCAGATTACTCATGTCCTGATCGACGGCAACGAAATCCCGATGAAGTAATCAGGAGAAGTCATGACAGTAATCAAGAACGGACGTATTATCGACGTCGTAAAGAAAGAAGCTTATGTGGCAGACATCCTGGTCAAGGATGGCAAGATTGCCGCAATCGGTACAGGTCTGGAAGATGAAACAGTTGTGGATGCTTCCGGCATGAATGTATATCCTGGTTTTGTAGATGCACATTCCCATTCCGGACAGTGCGGCTACGGTATCGGTTTTGAAGGAACAGACTATAACGAAGTCAGTGATCCGCTGACTCCCCATCTGCGTTCCATCGACTCCATCAATCCTATGTGCGAAACACTCGAACTGGCACGCAATTCCGGCGTTACTACAATCGCTACAGGTCAGGGCAGTGCCAATGCCATCGGCGGTCAGTGGACAACCATCAAGACTGTCGGCAAGTGTGTAGACGATATGGTTGTCAGAGATGGTGTTGCCATGAAGTGTGCTCTGGGTGAAAACCCTAAGAGATGCTATAACGGCAAGGGCAATGGTGCACGTATGTCCACTGCAGCTCATATCCGTGAAATGGTATATCGTACAAGAGACTATAAGGCTCGTAAGGATGCTGCTAATGGCGATATCACAAAGATGCCTGCATTTGATCAGAAGTGTGAAGCTATGATCCCTGTCATTGAAAAGAAGATGCCTCTGAAGATTCATGCACATCAGGCCAATGACATTATCACAGCGATCCGTCTGGGCAAGGATCTGGATGTAAAGATCACTCTGGAACACGTTACAGAAGGTCATCTGATCGCAGATGTACTGGCTCGTTATCCTGAAATCCCCATGGCTGTAGGTCCTACACTGACACATGCATCTAAGTTCGAACTGAAGAACAAGAGCTGGACAACTGCCGGTGTACTGGCTGCTAAGGGCTGCCAGGTATCCATTATCACTGACGCTCCCTTCTGCCCTCAGAACTATCTGACACTCTCTGCTTCCCTCTGTGTAGAAGCAGGTATGGATGAATGGGCAGCTCTGCAGGCAATTACAATTAATCCTGCAAAGCACCTGGGCATTGAAGACCGTGTTGGTTCTCTGGAAGTAGGAAAGGATGCAGACTTCGTGATCGTAGACGGCACAGCTCTGTGCAGCGCTCCTGCAATCAAGAATGTCTTCATCAACGGTCAGGCAATCTAAGTACTTATTCCCTGAGGAAATCTTCGGATTTCCTCTTTTTCTTTTGAACACAAAAACTCTCCCCGTATATACGAGGAGAGTCAGGAAACAGATTCCTATTTCTTTTTTGCTGTATAGTCTGCCAGTACCATTTCCGCTACCATGCATAACAGAGCGAGAATGATATTGCCGCTGATGAAGAAGTACAATGCAGCGACCAGAAGTACACAGGACTTCCAGTCCTTCAGAAGGCTCATTAAGCCATCTCTGTAATCATGTTTCATGATAACCTCCTTAGATCAGTTTATTTGGAAGCAAAGATCGCATTCAGCTTTAACAGAATCTCCACATTCTTAGCCATGGACTGTACAGGTACATACTCAAAGCGGCCATGTGCATTCTCATATCCGGCAGAGAGATTCGGGCAGGGCAGACCTCTGTGAGAAAGAGCTGCACCATCTGTACCGCCTCTGAATGGAGCAGTATGAGGAGTCACACCGCATTCAGTAATTGCCTGTACCAGATCATCAATCATCCAGTCATAACCCTTCAGACCATCCTTGAGATTACGGTACTGTACCCACAGCTTCATTTCTGCTGTACCTTCGCCATACTCCGCATTGATCGCATCCACACACTTCTGCAGGTAGGCATTGCGTACATCGAACTGTGTACTGCTGTGATCACGGATAATGAGCTTGACAGTTGTCTCTTCAATACCACCATGGAAAGCTGTGACATGGAAGAAGCCTTCTCTGCCATCTGTATACTGCGGCTTTTCAAATGCCGGCAACATACCGCAGAAATTCACACCCATATCCACAGAATTCTTCATGATGTTCTTTGCTGTACCGGGATGAACACTGAAACCATGGAAGGTAACAATCGCTGAGGAGGCATTGAATGTCTCATCCTGATAATCACCGCAATAGTCACCATCCAGTGTATATGCGACCTTGGCACCAAAGCGTTCAAAGTCCAGATCTCTGGCAAGACCTCCGACTTCCTCATCCGGTGTAAAGGCTAGGGAAATCATGGCATGCGGGATTTCGGGATGCTTGATGACATATTCAGCCATGGTCATGATCGCCGCAATGGATGCCTTATCATCACCGCCCAGCAGAGTTGTACCATCTGTCAGAACCAGATCCTGACCAATATAGTTCTTCAGGTTCGGGAATTCTTCCACCTTCATGACAATATTCTTTTCGGCATTCAGCGTAATATCACTGCCATCATAGTTCCGTAATACCCAGGGCTTTACATTAGCGCCAGGTGCATCAGGCGCTGTGTCCATGTGGGCAACATAACCGAAGTCCATGCCTTCACCTTCAGGAAGATTGGAAGGGATTCTGCCATAGACAACACACTTCTCTTCATCCAGATATACATCACTGACACCGATCTGCATCATTTCATCATGTAATACTCTTGCTAAATCAAACTGCTTTGCAGTAGTCGGAACACAGTTAGTACCATTGGCTGACTGTGTATCGATCTTTGCATAACGAATCAGACGTTCTTCGCACTGTTCCAGGAATTCTTTCATATTGCTGTACGTCCGGAATACTCCGGCTCCTTTCGTTTCATACAGAGAATTTTAGCGCAGACAGGGAAATGCGAAAAGTGCGTGATCATGACAACTTCAACAGCAAAGTATAGAATAAAGAAAAAGGAGAATACTATCATGAAAGTAGATTTAGGAAATAAGATGCTGGTTACACCTCTGCCTGTATTAATGATCGGTACATACGATGAGAATGGTGTACCCAACCTGATGAATGCAGCCTGGGGTGTACAGTCCGACTATCACGAGATTACAATCTTCATTGATTCCCATAAGACAACAGACAACCTGATGAAGACAGGTGAATTCACTGTGAGCTTTGCAACAAAGGATACAGTTGTGGCATCTGATTACTTCGGTATCGAATCCGGACGTAATGTTGATAAGATTGCCAAGGCAGGTTTCCATGCTGTCAAGGCACCCAATGTCAATGCGCCTCTGTTTGAGGAATACCCTGTATCCATCGAATGCCGTATGAAGAGCCTGAATGAAAACATGGTACTGGTTGGTGAAGTAGTAGCACTGAATGCAGATGAGTCTGTATTAACAGATGGCAAGGTGGATTTAAGCAAGCTGCAGCCGATTATGTTTGATGCAAGCATGAACTGCTATCGTGTCATTGGTGAAGAAGTAGCTAAGGCATTCAATGTCGGACTTTCACTAAAGTAACACAACACTTCACTTAGACTTCACATTGGACGCATATTGTGTTCACGAAGGAAAGGTAAATTATCATCGTCAAAAGTCGCAGGAGTGATGAACCTGCGGGCAATGACAACTTCATAAAACTTTCCCGATAATAGCAAAGGGCAGAACTTCGGTTCTGTTTTTTGTTTT
>JAZUHS010000178.1:0-13678 GCA_045641845.1 Bulleidia sp.
AGCTGAAACAGAAATCCATCAACAGCAGTTACAGACGGTTACACTATCGTCGTTCTCTGATCACCGTATTCGGTGTTGACCCTCTCCTGTGCACTTGCGGACACTACATGGAATACGTTGACTTCTATGTTCCGTCACGTACTTCGTGCGCCAATGTTCCGCCATAATCCTTTTCGTTTACGAAGAGGCTGTGCAGTCCTCAGTGTTTGCTTTACTTACAGACTTCATTCTGCATACGTGATGTCAACAAAAGCGGCAGACCAATGTGACCTGATCTACCGCCACAACAACTCTTTGGATTTGCAGAGTGCATAAATACGTAATTCTGATTGCGTGTTTTTGTCATGCCTTTTCTTCACACAGTCTGTATTTCGGTACCATTCAACCCAAGATAAAAATTCCTATAACATAAAAACCTATATGATCTGTCAGAAGGTACAGGGGCTCAATTCCTCTTTCTTGGCATGCTTTCACAACATAATCAAGCAGTCTTCCGGCAATACCCTGATTTCGATAAGCTTCTTCGGGTATACCCCATTTACGATGAAACCACGCAGCTGCTGCTTCCATCATTTCCGGCCGATCTCTTAAATCAACAATTCTAAGTTCACTCATATTCATTTCAATATCCCCAGGTCATCAGTTTCCACGCACCACCGTCACTTCGTGCCAGCCACCATGACCATGTATATTCTTTGTTGGCAGCCCATGCACCGCCGCCCTTTTTCGGTGATCGAAAACTGCTGTCAAAGCATATGCATTCTGTGAAAGCTTCTTCCTGATCCTTTGCCAGATCATTCATCCATGACAGATTGTCCGGATCACTGCATAGTTCATCAGACGCATACGTAAGACTGTGCAGTTCACATCCTTCAAATGTACTGAACTGTTCTTTAATGACTTCAATCGCCGAAAGCATTTCCTCTTCTGTGTAAAGAGAAGAAGTGCCGCATTCGATCTTCACCTTTGACATATCTGCTCTGGAACATCCTGCAGTTGTAAACAGCAGCAGGAAGCCAAGCATGAATACCATGATTTTCTTCATTTGAAATCTCTCTTTCCTTCTGTTTTCTCATTAATCAAAACGTTCTTTTCCACCAATAGCAATGAAAGATTTATTAAAGAAAGCTGAAAGCCCATACCGGAGCATGGGCTTGTGATCTGTTTATTTCGATGCAAGATGTTCCTGCAGACACTGCACAACCTTTCCGCTTAACAGCAGTAAGGCAATCAGGTTGGGAATTGCCATCAGACCATTGAAGGTTTCTGCGATGTCCCATAACAGACCAAGTTCCATCGTTGCACCGACAATCGCAACAAAGGAATACAGTACCAGGAAGGGACGTACTGTCTTTGAACCAAGCAGATACTCAATGCATCGAGAGCCATACAGGCCCCAGCCGATAATCGTAGAGAAAGCAAAGCAGCATAGAGACAGGGCTGTAAATACAGATACCCAGCTGCCATAGGATGCAGTAAAACCGGAGATTGTCAGTTCAGCACCGGCTGCGCTGCCGTAAGCAACGGATGTACCGGAGCACAGAATAACAAGTGCTGTTAATGTACAGATCACAATGGTATCCATGAATACTTCAAAGATGCCGAACATACCCTGACGGATCGGCTCTTCCGTATCTGCACAGGCATGGGCAATAGAACCTGTACCTAAGCCTGCTTCATTGGAGAAGATGCCGCGGGATACGCCTTTCTTCAGAGAAATGAATAATGTGCCGACAGCACCGCCGGTAAAGGCGGCAGGGTTAAAGGCACCGGCAAAGATCGATGCAAAGACTGCAGGTACACGATTGATATTGAGAATGACAATACCAAGAGATAAGACAACATACATCACAGCCATCACAGGAACAAGACGTTCTGCGACCTGACCGATTCTCTTAACCCCGCCAAGCAGTACCATTGCTACCATGGCGGCAATGATAATCCCCAAAATCAGATTCAGCTTTGCAAAGCCGGCAGGTGTGATCAGACCATAGCTGAGCAGGGCTGAATCAATAGATGTAACAATCGTATTAACCTGTGTGGCATTGCCAGTACCAAAGACAGTCAGTACACCGAACAATGCATACAGTGAAGCAAGAATATGCCACTTCCCGGAAAGACCGTTCTTGATGTAATACATCGGACCGCCGACACGTTCTCCTTCTTCATTCTCTTCACGATACAGCACGGCAAGCGTCACTTCCGCAAACTTGGTGCACATTCCCAGGAAAGCAGAACACCACATCCAGAATACTGCACCCGGTCCGCCGATGGCGACAGCTCCGGCAACACCGGCAATGTTGCCTGTACCGACTGTACCTGCCAAGGCTGTACATACAGCCTGGAAGGGACTCATGGTTCCTTCACGTGCTTCCGTACGATCGAAGATACGACCGACTGTGTTCTTCATTGCATCCTTGAAATGTGTAATCTGTACAAAGCCTGTGCGTACACTGAGAAGAATACCGACACCGATGATGCAGATCATGGCAGGTACACCCCAGATGAAATTATTCACAGCTGAGTTGACTGTTCTTATAATCTCGAGCATATGTCCTCCTAAGAAAAAAGAGCCAGATCATGACTCTTTGTATTATTTATTATATGCAATTATCTCTTTCTATAAACATTTATATATCACATTCATTACGGTTATAAACAGTGTAAATAGCAGAAGAAAACAGACTGTATCTTCAGAAAGTGAAAGTACAGTCTGTCATTTCATTTATTCATGATCACGAATCAGTTCAAAACTGCTGTCCATACCGTTATAGCTGAACGGATACCAGGCTGTACCTTCCAGTGTTTCCAGATGAATGCATGTCGAAGGCATTCCTTCCGGTACTGTAATGGAAATCCAGAGATATTCTGCTGCAGAGAGATTATAAGATCCTTTCTTACCGCTGATCTTCCAGCCTGTTTCATTACTCTCAGGCATACCTTCATACAGATCAAAGTAAACATTATCCTTTAATGCCAGAAGCAACACGGTATCTCTCAGCTCTCCTTCCATCAGAATCGGTGCCCCCAGTTCATTGCGTACTTCTGCCGGCGGATTGACCCACAGCAGCAGTGCATCTCTGCCATCAGCATTCAGACCTGCCTGTCGAACTTCTTGAGGAAGCTTATTTCCTGCTTCAACAAAAGCAGGTTCATAGAGACTTCCGCTTCTGACATAGTAGTAATCTGTTTCCACACCATCTTCTGTATGCGCAGGCATACGGAAGTACAGTTCCCCATTTTCAGCAGAAGCATGGAATACCATACCTGTCTGTTCACTTGTCAGTACTGCATGCCATTCCTGGTTCGGTGCATTCTCATAAAGACCGCCATCTTCGATTGTGACCGTCAGATCATCCTCACGGATATTGATATCTCTCTGCATACTGCGATACAGGAAAGATGCTGTTCCTTCCGGATAGATTTTCAGCTCACCCATCTCACCGGTAAAGTCCTTCAAAATAAAACCATCGGATGTATTCACACTCTCCAGACGCCAGGAACCCGTCAGTTCTTCAGGTAATCCTGCATCCACGATTTCCATCACATCCGGTTCATTGACGGAAGAGGCAGGAATACCGGATACGGATGATGTTACAGAAATGCCTGCATCTGTACATCCGCTTAACATCAATGCTGTTACAAGCACTGCGATTGTTTTCTTATTCATGATCAAAACCTCGACTTATGCATTAACTATAGCAGAAAAATGCATCATTCTGATTCTTCAGATATCCTTCACTTTTCATACAGATTCATATCAATCATTTATGAAAAAATCCTGTCATATTCAGAAAAGGAGTTATTTCAGCATGTCTTCAGAACCCGAAAACATCTATATATTCGAACGCATCGAAAAGAAATTCATGATGAGTGAAGAACAGTATCAGGCTCTTCTTCCCTTTCTGAAAGCACACCTGCAGAAAGATCTTCATGATGAAACCACTGTATGCAATATCTACTATGACACCCCTGACTATGCCCTGATCCGCACATCCATCGAACGACCGCCGTTCAAGGAGAAACTTCGTCTGCGCAGTTACGGTATTCCTTCAGATTCTGATCCGGTATTCATAGAAATCAAGCGCAAGCTCAATGGCATTGGCTATAAGCGACGTATTTCTCTTCCCTTTGTGGAAGCAAAGAAGCTGCTCAAAGGCAATGCAGCAACCTGTGACAATCCGCAGATTCAGGCAGAACTGCTTGCTTTCATAGAACGCTATCATCTGGAACCGATGGTATATCTGACATATCGACGCTATGCCATGATTGACCCGGAGAATACACAGTTCCGTGTCACCATTGACAGAGATCTGCAGTATCGTACGACCGCTCCTGAAGAACCTTCCGATGAAGGTATGAAGCCGATTCTGAAGGATCCTTCCATGGTTCTGATGGAAATCAAAGCTCTTGGAGCCATTCCGTTATGGTTTACGGAAGAACTCAATCGACTGCAGATCCGCCAGGCTCCCTTCTCCAAGATCGGAACCTGCTATACACATCACATCGCTCCTATAACGAGTTATAGATCTCGATAAATACAGAAAGGAATCAGATTATGTTAAACAGTATTATTTCCACTCCCTTAACTCTTACCGGTCTTCTTATGACACTTGGCTGTTCATTGATTACAGGTATCCTTACAGCACTTGTCTTCTCCTGGAAGGAAAAGCTTTCTTCCTCTCTGGCTTTGACTCTTGCTGTTCTTCCCGTCACCATGAGCATGGTTGTCATGTTGATTAACGGCAATCTCGGTACAGCTGTTGCTGTTGCCGGCGGCTTCACCCTCGTACGCTTCCGTTCTATTGCCGGTACCGGCCGTGAGATTTCGGCAGTATTCACCGTCATGGCTCTTGGTGTTATCTGCGGAACAGGCTACATGGGCATTGCCCTGATCTTCTTTGCTGTCATTGCCGTTCTTGTTCTTGCATTAACAGCTCTGCACTTTGGCGAAAACAGGAACGAAAAGCTGCTGAAGGTGACGATGCCTGAAAACTATGACTATACAAATCTCCTGGATGATGTTTTCGCAAAGCATAACATCAAGGCTTCCATCGAAAAGATCAAGACAACAAACATGGGCAGTCTGATCGATGTAACATACAAGGCCACTCTTCCTGAAGCAACTTTAACAAAGCAGATGCTGGACGATATCCGCACACGCAACGGCAATCTCTCCGTCATGGTCTGCAGCAGCGACATCGGCAGAGATACTCTGTAAGGTGAACACCATGAACAAGACAATCAAAGTCCTCATGGTATGTCTGCTGTCTTTGTTTCTGATTGCCTTTGCAGTCTATGGTTCTTCCTATGGAAAAACACCTGAAGAAGCAATAACAGAACATACTTCAGTGACACCCGCAGATACACTTACTAGTGCCAGCTCACTTGCTCTTGAAGCTGAAGCTGCGATGGCGAAGAATTCTACTGTGCAGATTCATTTATCCGATCAGGGTATAGAAATATCCGGTACCGGTGTCAACGTGCTGGACAGAACAGCATCCATCAATGCGGAAGGTATTTACAGCATCAGCGGCACCTTGAATGAAGGACAGCTGACAGTAAATACCAAAGGTACTGTTGTACTGATTCTGGATAATGTATCCATCACTAACAGCAGTGACGACGCACTGCATATCTATGACTCTAAGCACACACTGCTGTATCTTCCGGAAGGAAGTGAAAACAGCATCATCAGCGGCATCACTCAGGAAATCACAGCAAAGGATGAAAATGCTGAAGATGCATCAGGAGCTGCGATCTATTCCAAAGACAATCTTTCCATTGCCGGTAAAGGCTATCTGCATGTAGGCGGCTATATCAACAACGCCATTGCCACAACCGATCATCTGGTAATGCTGGACGGAACGCTGGACCTTGAGGCTGTCAATAACGGTCTGAAAGGCAAAGATTCCGTCACAGTTCTTGATGGCAGTATTACCATCATCTGCGGCAATGACGGCATTAAGGCAGATAACGATACAGATACTGACTGCGGCAACATCAATATCCGCGGTGGCAACATCACCATTCACAGCTTTGCGGATGGTCTGCAGGCTGCCAACCACCTCACTGTCGAAGATGGTGTTCTGACAATCATCACAGGTGACGGAGAAAACACAGACAGTCAGGTCAATGACCTCTTTACTTCCGCATACTCGTTTGAAGAAATGCAGAGACCTGATAAAGAAAACAGCATGATGACACCTCCTGATGGTAATGAAATGCCGGATATGTCTCAGTTTGGTTTCGGTGGAAAAATGCACGGTGAAATGACACTTCCTGACGGCTCACAGATGCCGCAGGACATGACACCTCCCGATGGCAATGAAATGCCGGATATGTCTCAGTTCGGTTTTGGTGAACAAACACAGGGAATGAACCGTCCCAACAGAACGGAACGACCTCAGGGCGGAATGTTCAGTTTTGATCAGGATAATTCCCAAAAGTCTGGACAAAGTGCAAAAGGTCTTAAGAGTGACAATGAACTGACCATTTCAGGCGGTACAATCACAGTCACTTCCGATGATGACTGCATTCATGCTAACGGCAACGTCACAATCTCCGGCGGTACATTGATCCTTTCCAGCAAAGATGATGCCGTTCATGCGGATGAAACACTGACAATCACGAACGGTGATATTACCGTAGTTGAGTCCTATGAAGGTATTGAAGGACATAACATTCTCATCAGTGGAGGTACACTTGATATCACTTCTTCCGATGATGGCATCAATGCCTCAGGGAATGAGTCTGTTCCTTCCTTAACAATCACAGGCAGCAGCATTCATGTGAATGCGGAAGGTGATGGTCTTGATTCCAATGGAGATCTCATCATTGATGGCGGCATGATCATCGTCGATGGTCCGGTCAATGGTGCAAACGGTGCATTGGATTCCGGTACAGAAAACGGCGGCAGTCTTGTCTGCAACGGTGGTACGGTACTGGCCATTGGTGCTTCTGGTATGGCCGAATCTTTCCAGAATGATTCTGCCCAGATTTCCTTTATTCAGAATTACAGTTCCGTTATGCAGGTAGGTACACCGATCTCCATCAGTGATGATAGTGGCAATGTAATCTTTGAATACACTTCGCTCAAGTCCTTCAGTTCAATCGTCTTCAGCAGTCCTGATCTTAAACAGGGTAAGACATACACTGTCTCTGTCGGAAATATCACAGATGATATCGTCATGGAGAATACAGTGAATGGCAATTCTGCCGGTTTCACCGGAATGCAGGGCTTCAAAGGCAAGTGGCACTGAACATTGATATCAGTTAATAGAAAAAAGCTGAAATTGCAGGAATTCACCTGTAGTTTCAGCTTTTCTGATGTTCTTTTTCCACTGCCGGATCAGATCTGTGTCTTTACTCCAGTAATCATATTTTTCAAATGTGCTTTTGTTTCCTGACGAAGCAGTTCCATCTTTTCCTTCGTATCCGGATTGCTGCAGGGAATACGGTCAATGATCCGGTCAATATAGTGTTCTTCCAGAATAATTTCTGCTGTTTCTTTAAAATTGATATCAAAAAAGTAAGCTACATAAGATACCCAGTAATCCATTCTGGTTATACGATCCTTCAGAAGAACTGCCTGATGAGAAAGACATGACTGCCATACCTGATCGGTAATCGGAAGAGAACCAACTTCCTCTTTCGGCATACCCAGCAGTACCTGAAGGGATTCTTCCAGTTTCACACGGCAATTATCCAGTTTATCTGCATCACGGATCAGTCTGACATGCATGAGCAGTCTTTCATCACTGCTTTCTCCTGCGGAAAAGTCACTGTGTCTTGCAATCGATTCACGGATGATTTCATCCCATGTATCGTCCTGTACAAATTTCCGGATCATCGGTTCTTCCGCATCAAAGAGCAGCTGTACACCATAGGCCGCATGGTCCATTACTGCAGGTTCAAAACTGTCATACAGACGCAGCTGTTCAAATCTTCCGATATCATGCAGAAGAGCGATCAGTTCTGCAAGATCTCTGTCTTCCTGTGATAAATGCATTCTCTGTGTAATCTTTGACATACAGCGGATTACTCCTTCTGTATGTACAATCTTCAGATGAATCTTTTCATCTGACCGATCGAATTGATCAAGATATTGTTCAAACTCCTGTTTTGCTTTTCTGCAGTCAATCATATAGTCCTCCATGCAGATATCAGTATAGCATCACTGCTTTATTCCGCATAAAAGCAGAAAAGGACACCATCTATGACACTTTGCATCATATCCAGTATCCTTCACCATTCATCTGAAATCAGCTGTTTTTTTCCGCAGTTTTCAACAAGCTTCAGGAGGCTGTCAATTCCTTCCTGATTAACTGTGTAAACCTTATCTTCTACAACCAGATTGCGGTTTGCGTCCAGATAGAAATCCAGTACTTCACCAAGTTTTGTGAGATACATGAATTCTGTAGCAGAAGCCAGATCTGTATCCGCATCACTTTCACCAGTGATCATAACTGCAGTTGCGGCATCGAAGAAAGCCTTGTAATCTTCCGGTGCATCTGCATATGCGAGCACATCATTGCCAACTACACCCGATGCAGAAACCAGATCATCTGCAGTCAGATCCGCATAAGAACCAAAGCATTCCCATACCAAATCGCCTACCTTAGCATCATTTTGAAATATGAATATAAAGCACTCATAACGATTCACAACGTTAACTTACGATGAAGTAAGAGAAGAACAGAAGAAGATAACAGTAGTCATTTCAGAATTATTACAACAAACAAAAAACCGCAAGTTAATGCGGTTTTCCTATGGTGAGCGCTAAGGGACTCGAACCCATGACCCCTTCCACGTCAAGGAAGTGCTCTCCCAACTGAGCTAAGCACTCATAGCTTATTCAGTATAGCACAGCAGCCAATAAAAGCAAAGGAGAATCAAAAGACCTCCAATATTGGAAAGAGGTGCCTTTCGGCACCTCTTTCCTGGGATAAGGGTCAATATACGGATAGTGGTAATTTCTAATTACTTAGCTGCGTAAGCAGATGCGTTAGCACCGGCAATTCTACCGAATACTACGAAGTCACATACTGCGTTACCGCCGATACGGTTGCCACCGTGAACACCGCCAGTTGTTTCGCCGGCAGCATACAGACCTGCAATTGCCTTGCCTTCTGTTGTCAGAACTTCAGTTTCTGTGTTGATCTTCAGACCACCCATTGTGTGGTGAATACCAGGAGCGATCTTGATTGCATAGTACGGACCTTCGGACAGGGAAACCAGACCGTTGTTTCTTTCGAATTCATCGTTGCCGTTAGCTACTGCATCGTTCCACTTTTCAACTGTTGCTGTGAAGTTAGCTGTTGCATCAGCATCGAAGCCCATTTCAGCAGCGAGAGCTTCCAGAGTTTCGCCAGTAACTGTCATGCCCTGAGCTACATACTTCTGGTAGAGCTTTTCTTCAGCAAACTGAGAGTCGTAAACGATCCATGCGAATGCATCGGGCTGCTTCAGTTCAGCCTGGGATACAGCGTCACGAGTAGCGAGGTCGTTAGTGAATCTGTTACCTTCCTTGTTAACCAGGATAGCACCGTTGGAACGCAGTCTTTCAGATACGAGGAAGCCTGTTTCCTGGAATACTGTAGGATGGAGCTGGATCTTTTCCATATCAACTGTATCAGCGCCGATAGCAACTGCCATGTTGATACCATCACCAGTAGCACCCGGATGGTTTGTTGTAACAGCGTTAGCCAGAGAAGGATCATAGGAAGCCATCATTTCGAAGTTAGCACCGAAACCACCTGTAGCCAGAATGACTGCCTTAGCATTGATTGTATAGTTGTGTTCAGCATCTTCAGCCTTAACACCTGTAACAGCACCGTCTGTAACGATCAGTTCTGTAGCTGTTGTGTTCAGCTTAACTTCGATGCCGAGTTCGTTAGCCTTATTGTTCAGCTTTTCTACCAGGTATGTACCTACTGCGGAACCATCTTCAGGTTCATGCAGATACATATGAACTGTACCGCCTGTAGCAGCGATTGTAGGCAGCGGAGCGCCGTTTTCTTCCAGCCAGTCAATAGCAGCGGAAGATTCTTCAGCCATCTTTGTTACCAGTTCGATATCGTTGATATCATGGCCGCCCTTCATTGTGTCAGCAATGAAGTTTTCAACTGTAGAAGTGGAAAGGGATTCCTTCTTCTTTTCATCTGTTTCACCAGCAAGCTGAGCTTCCTGCTTCTTTGTACCAGCAGCGTTCATACCACCGGAAGCCTTCAGAGAGTTACCGCCGACTAAAGGCATCTTTTCCAGTACGAGTACGTTGGAACCTTCCTGAGTAGCTACAACAGCAGCTGTCAGACCAGCACCGCCGGCACCGACGATAACAACGTCAACGTCCAGAGTTTCATCAGACTTTTCAACAGCTTCACCTGCAGCAACGGGTGTAGCGAATGCTTCAGGATCAAGACCAGCTGCTTCCAGAGCTGCCTTAACAGCATCCTTCAGAGCGTTGGATGTAACTGTAGCACCTGCAATAGCATCAACGTTATAGGAGTTAGCCTTAACCATTGCGCCGGGCAGATCGTCACATGCGATGGAACCGATACCGGGTGTTTCATTCTGTTCAATTACTTCAATAGAGTAAATTGTTGTAGCATCTGCAGTAACTTCAACAATAACGTCACCGTCAATACCCTGACCTGTGCCCTGTGCAGTCACCTTGTCTGTACCGCCTTCAGCGGGAGTAGTGGATGCGCTCTTTGCGCAGCCCGGCAGTGCGCCGAGCAGAACAGCAGTTGCAAACAGACCTGCAACAGCAATTCTAGAAGTATTATTCTTCATATTTCCTCCAATGTTCTTTTCAGGACCCTTATTTCCCTTGTGAACAAATTCATCTTACAGGAAGCGCTATCATAGATGAAATTCATGTATACCATACTATCCATTCTCCAAAGCTATAATGTCGCGCACTTCCTGAATAATGAAAAAAGACCTGAACTATCATATTCAGATCTTCATTTACATCTTACTTATCATTCTGTTTCTGCAGTCTCTGTATTCTGACTTCAAGAATTTCCGCAAGCTGTTTCCTGTTTTCTTCATCAAGCATGCTCTGTTCGATCATATGCAGTCATTGATCTTTCAGATAGTCCGCGTCATAGCCAACTCTCTCTGCCTTTCCGGGAACCGCCACCATTCCAAACATAGACAATGCCTGGTTTGCCTTATCCATGCGAACGGTTTCCTTTCCCTGTTCCAGTTCTCTGACAAAACGCAGACCGAGACCTGATCGCAACGCAAATTCTTCCTGTGTGAGACCAGCTTCTTTTCCTTTTAATATAATCACCTATGATACTCATGAACCCATTATTACACCTTAACGGGTATATACATACGTTCCGAAGTGTCCTTTTATACCCAGTAACGCATAAAAATCCGTTGAAAATGACCCCAATTATCATTTCAAAGTCACTCTCAACGGATTTCATCATTCTTCATTCAGCATTGAATAGATATACGTATCCTTCCAGATCGGATTACCGTTTTCATCCACATGGAAGTAGATATTCCTGCGCAGATACGCTTCTCTGATCAGACCCAGACGTTCCAGTAAACGCCAGGAAGCTTCGTTGAGCGGATCACATTCGGCATAGATACGATGTACTCCATGCTTCATTGCATCTTCAATCACAGCTCTGCATGCTTCACAGGCATAGCCCTGATGCCATACTCTGCTGTTGAAGACATATCCTAATTCCTTTGCATCAAAATCACGATTGCCAAGATATACATTGCCGATGAGTTTATGATCAGCCTTTCGTTCCACTGCAATCATCTCATCTGTACTCATACGCCACTTCAGATCCTTTCTGACTTCTTCCGAAGACATCGGATCATAGGGTTCATATGCTACAACTGCACCATCTGAAAGGTATTCCAGCAGATCCTCACAATCATCACTGCAGAAGTTTCGCAGAAGCAGCCTTTCTGTTTCGATTGTCTTTCGCATCGTACACCTCACTCAGAAGCGATAACTGCCGGGCATAGCTGTAAAGCACACCCTGCCGCCATCATATCTGCAATGCTGTATTCCCTTCATTGCGGCAATACGTGCAGCCATTGCTTCATCACCAGGCAGTTCCACATCTGTACATCTGCCGGCAGGGATGACGATATCATAGACAATACCGTCTTCTTCGCGCTGCCATTTCACTTCATACATACCCTGCTTTGTACGTACCTTCACCTTTACCCATGTAACATCACCATCAGGATCCGGAATCGGGGCAATGCGGAAAGTTCCGGGGACAGATGAACGACGGACACCGCCGGCATAGGCCAGCATCCATGTGCCGACTGCACCGAAGGAATAATGATTGAAGGAATTCATGCTGTTGTTGCCGCCGAAACCCTTCTCATTGGTATAGGAGTTCAGACGTTCCCAGATCGTTGTAGCCCCATTGGTCACAGGATACAGCCAGGAAGGATAGGATGTTTCCTTTAACATACGCCATGCGGTTTCATTGTAGCCGGCATCAGAGAGCGCCTGGGAAATCCAGGCAGTACCGATAAAGCCTGTCATCAATGTATAAGGAGCACATACTTCTTTCCAGTCATTGAAAGTCTCTCTGGTACATGCACGATTGAGATACGCTTCTGCTTTCTTCTTTGTCTCACCTTCAAAAATACCCAGAGCCAGCGGTACGGCATAGGACGTCTGTGTATCCATGATGTATCTTCCGGAAGCAGTCTGATCAGGAGCTTTCTCCTTCTTTCCCTGATCAAAGGGAGAATTGAGTCCCATCGCCTGTTCTTCATCAGAGAAGACGGTCATGCCTGTTTCCTGATCAATATATACATGCAGGAAAGCCTTGACTGCTTCCTGTCTGATCTTTGCATAGCTTTCTGCTTCTTCATGGTGGCCAAGAAGCTCTGCTGTCTTACGCATGACCTCAAGATCATAGATGTAATAGCACTGCCAGAGATATGCACTCTCATTCATGGTATTCTGCGGACCCAGCCAGTCTCCTAAAGGCCCATTGGTCACAATACCCTTCTCATCGAGAGTAGACTGCATGAAGCTGACATATGCTTTCATTGCTTCATACTGTTCCTCAAGAACACGTACATCACCATAATGTAAATACATTTCCCACGGCACTGTCATGCCGACACTGCCCCAGAGAATACCGCCGAAGCCTCCTCCAACAGGAGCGATGTCAGGGAATCTGCCGTTGATCTGTGTATCCCGTACTGCCTGCATATGACGATGCAGGAATGCTTCACAATCACACATGTAGGATGCTGTACGTGAGAAGACCGATAAGTCTCCGCTCCAGCCCATACGTTCATTGCGCTGCGGACAGTCAGTCGGAATGGAAATGAAATTATCCTGCAATGACCAGCAGATATTCTGATACAGACGATTGATTAAAGGATCGGAACAGCTGAAATCTGCACTCAGTTCATACATGGAGCTGTAAGACAATCCCTTCACTGCTTCTAATGGTAATGGTTCCTCAATACCGGTAATCTCGATATAACGATAGCCATGCCATGTAAAAGAAGGTCTTAATACCTGCTTACCTTCACGCAGTACGAAGTGATCCGTCGCCATCGCTGCCCGGATATTCTCCAGCATCAGTGTTCCAGCCTGTTCCTGATATTCAGGAAGATCAGGATAGAGTACTTCCGCAAAACGCATGGTGATTCTCTGCCCTGC
>JAZUHS010000179.1:0-5605 GCA_045641845.1 Bulleidia sp.
CGATCTGACGTGAGCGCAGTTCCTGCAGTAAACGCACGGTACCGGAAGCCAACAGCATCGAAAAGATGATCACAACAGCCGTAGGATTCTCATAGTAATCCGAAGGTAAAAGAATATCCGTCACAAAGGAAATGATGCCAAGACAGAACAGGATCAAAGAGAACGGATTGACAAAGGCTCTGCAGATACAGAAAAGAATACTGTCCTGACGGGAAAGTGCGGAGTTGTTATGTCCGTACTTCTGACGCATCAGATCAGCTTCTTCCTTTGTATAGCCTTCTTCATGAATCTGATAATCTCTGTACAGCTGTTCAATCGATGTACCTGCATATCTTCTGATTCTGCTCTGGATGGTTTCCTTCTGTTCCATAATCTTTTTCTTCTTTCATTTATCACTATTATAGAACAGCCCTAATTCTTGCGATTCTTGCGATTTTCATGCGATTTCCTGAACAGAGAAAACAGAGATTCTGCCTATGCTAAACTCTAAGAAAATACTGAAGGAGAAATAATCATATGATCAGAACAAGTATCGTCCAGCTGACAACAATGACAGCGATTGCTTATCGTCAGAAGATCAATGGCAACAAGTCCGGTATCGTCATCGTACGTCCCGATGTTGCACAGCCCGGAATCGCTGCCATCAGCCGTACATCCGGTGAACCGATCCTGACAGCCAACACAGCCGCAGACAAGTATCCCATTGAAGCTTTCAAGGAAGCTATGGAATTAACAGCAGGCATGCCTTACAAGAACAGCCGCGGTGTTAAGTATGAAGACTACAAGCCGGTAGAAGCTGAAGTAGAAAACGAAGAAGTACTCCCTGAAGCTGTTGTCTTCGACAGTGCTGAATACCAGGCTGTTGTAACTAAGTACACAGATAAGAACGGCAAGCTTTCCTATGACCTGCTTAACAAGGACATGATCCACTTCCTCAATGGTCCCAGTGCTGTGGTACAGGAAATGATCAAGGCAGGCGATCCCGTAGAAACTATTCGCAACTACATCGTAGGTCTCAAGTTCAGAGATATCACAGGCAACCATGATCTCTCTGATGCACAGGTACTGAAGATGGTAGAAATGATTGATGAAGTCAGCCCTAAGGGTGTCTTCAAGGAATTCAATGCCGAAATCGTAAAGGCTCTTAAGAAGTAATCAACTCTAATCCCCTATAGCTTGAAACCCTTCGGAACTGATGTATTCCGAAGGGTTTCTTTATGTTCTATGAATTGATTAAGAGAAGATGCTTATGCCATCGGATCAAAGCCCAGGGATTCGATATAGGCATCACTTAATGATGTCGCAATACGACCGGGTACCTTCTTGGCTTCACCAAGCAGAACAACACGGTCAAAGGCTTCTTCAAAGCTCTTCAGCTGTTCACGATCAATCTTCTGACCAGTAGCCATCAGTACATAATCTGCCTGTACAGGTACTGCAGAACCATCTTCCAGCTTTGTCAGTACGACACCATTGTCATCTACACATGCTAAGGCATGACCCGGCAGTAATGTCAGATCTGCACCGGCCAGCTGACGCATGATATCCACGAATACAGAAGGATACATGCCAAGACCGATCTGCGGAATCATATCAGCGACTGTGATCTTTGTGACCTTGCCTTCTCTGTACAGCATCTCTGCTGTTTCAAGACCTGTTAAACCGGAACCGACGATCACAACATTGCCGCATACTTCCTTCTTGCCGGCGATGACATCTGTCGCAAAAACGACATTCTCACGGTCCACACCGGGTACAGGTGGCATGGCCTGGTTGGCACCGGCAGCGTAGAAGATGCTTTCGATACCATCCTTCTTTAACAGTTCAGGTGTAGCAGTTACACCTGTTACGATCTTTGCGCCTGCCTTTTCTGCTTCGATCTTCAGTGCATCTGCCAGCCAGCCTACCTTATCCTTGTAGGGTGCAGTCGCTGCCGCAAGATTAACGGCACCGCCTGTCTTTTCTTCCTTTTCGTATACTGTGACATCAAAGCCTCTCTTGCCAAGTACTGCCGCAGCCTGCAGACCTGCAGGACCGCCGCCGACAACACCGACCTTATGGCCATTGCCGTTACATTCAGGCTTTTCCTTGAGTGTTGCTTCCTTGCCTACTCTGGGATTGACGGAGCAGCGCATGTAGCCGACGGACATCAGAGATTCGAAGCAGTAGATGCAGCCGATGCACTTATGAATTTCTGCACTTCTGCCTTCTCTTGCCTTTCTCACCCATTCCGGATCAGCGATATGACCGCGTCCGACACCGACGAAGTCACAGTTTCCTTCTGCTAACAGCTGTTCCGCTACTTCCGGCTGCTTGATGGTATTGATGGCAATGACAGGAATGTTTACAGCATCCTTGATGGCCTGGGAGATATGCTTTCTCCAAGCCTGGGCATAGGAATAAGGTTCTTCATTTTCACCATACTTGGTGAAGTAGTTGCCGCAGCTGACATCCAGTGCATCAAAACCTGCAGCTTCAAATGTCTTGGCGATTTCCACACCATCTGCCAGTATTAAGGAACCTTCATGATCCGGATCAAACTCATCGGCAGAGAAACGGATCGCTACCGGGAAATCCTTGCCGCATACAGCCTTGATGCCCTGCAGAATCTCAATCGGAAGACGGCATCTGTTCTCTAAAGATCCGCCGTACTGGTCTGTACGCTTATTAGAGCTGGGAGACAGGAATTCGCAGAGCAGATAACCATGCGCACCATGCAGTTCGACACCATCGAAGTCTGCAGACTTGCAGGCCACAGCTGTCGCAATGAACTGCTGCTTGAGTTCTTCAATCTGTTCCAGTGTAAATGCTTCTGGTACGATACCGCTGACATTCGGTACAGCGGAAGGACCGTAGATCTTTCCTCCGTTCATTTCCGGAGAGTTGGTAGAACCGCCATGATGCAGCTGGGCAAAGATCTTGGTACCGTACTTATGTACTCTTGCGACCATCTGTGCTAACGGCTGTACATTCATGGGATTGAGTGCATACATCTGACGCGGGAATGCAACGCCATGTTCATTATTCAGGCGGAAGATTTCCGTTACGATCAGACCGACACCGCCCTTCGCACGTTCTTCATAGTAGCTTGTTAACTGTTCACCAGGAGTTCCGTCCAGTGAAGCAAAACCTGTTGTCATCGCTGTCATAACAACTCTGTTTTTGATCTGACAGCTGCCGATGTAGCCTTTCTTGAATAACAATTCCATAGTATTTTCCTTTCCTTTTCTTTATTTGCACCATCCTGCGTTATATGATGTTAGAGGATGGTAATGACCGATGACTGAACAGCTTGAGACAAAATATCTGATCTTCAGTACCTATAAGAAACTAAGCAGAACAATGCCTTTGAAGGACATCTCTGTAAAGAAGCTATGTGCGGCCGCCAATATTACCCGCGGCTCCTTCTATTACTACTTCTCCGGCATTCATGATCTGATCAACCAGATCTACCACGAAGAAGTGATTATCCCTGTAAAGAAGCACATCCGCAATCACTATACCGGCATCAGTGTACTGAACCTGTCACTGATCTACGAAGATCGTGACTTCTACCTGCAGGCCTTTGACTATGGCAGTGAACCAAACCTCACAACCTACTTCTTTGAAGAAGCCAAGGACTGCTGGGACATTATCTATAACCGTCTTCTGAAGCTCAATCCCGACCTGAATGAAGAAGAGATACACTTCATCCGTGTCGCCATCGACTACTTCGCCGATGCCCACGCCTACGCTACCCTCAAGTGGATCAGAAACGGTATGAAGGAAGATCCGGCAATGATCTCTGAAGCCATGGACCTGGCCGGTACCAAGGGTTTAAGCGGACTGGTGGATAAGCTTCTGCTGTAACTTCAGTGTAGCACTGCGCATATATTCGTATTACAGACATATACAGGAAAATGTACAAAGTAACAGAGCCCTCAGGTCATTCCCTGAAGGCTCTGCTTTTCTATGCATGATTTATTCAGATTCGGATGTAATCTCTTCCGGATATGTCTCGACTGTAACCGAATGCGTATTTGCCTTGTAAACATTGAAATTCAGAATAACCAGAAGAATAATGGCCAACAGAATCAGTCCAATCACCTGCCAGATTCTTCTTGCCCTTCTGTTTCTGATTGCCATCTGTTCACTGATCTTAGCCAGCTGGATGGCTACTTCATTTCTGTTATCTTCCACATGTGTCTGTGCCCCAAGCAGTTCACTGACACTTACTTCCAGTATTTCCGCCATACGGCTGAGCATTTCAGCATCAGGAACGGAGAGTCCCTTTTCCCATTTGCTTACTGTCTGTCTGACTACATGAAGCTTGATTGCAAGTTCTTCCTGTGTATATCCTCTTGCCTTACGCAATGCCTTTAAGTTTTCACTGAACATCTTTCTGTCCTCCTGACACCATCAGAATACGTATACGCAGCCATTGCGCCAAGCAACGCAGAGTAACATTACCTCTTTTATCGTTTCGGAAGGATTCTGATACCGCATCCTGTTTCTTCATGCCGTTATTACTTTGTATTTGTGCTTCAAAGATTTTGACAGTGCAGTATTAGTAAACGGAACAATCCGATCATTCTGCAGACGTCCAAGGACAATGCCGGGATCCCGGTCAATTCTTGCGGCAAATCCGCGAATCGCATTTTCGCTGAACTCATTCTTCTGAACAAAAGCATCATATTCTCCCGGAGGAATCAGCTTATCTTCTGCATATCTATCTGCGGCATCTTCCTGTGTGACATTCTCATTCTCGAACGTAATTCCATAATCACCATTGATAATATGGCCAATCTCATGAAACAGAGTAAACCAGAACGTATCCGAATAGAAACGTCTGTCATTTACCATCAGCATGACATTCTGTCCGATCTTCTTTGTTGCGCCATAAATTCCCGAACCCGGAAGATTGGGAAGTACTACTAATATTACTCCCGCTTCTTTAAACGCATGTCTGAGCAAAGGGGAAAACTCATCATGCTGTGTCGTTAGAGTCAATGCATAATCAGCAGCTTTCTCAAACTTCCTTTTGTCAAACTTAGGTGCATCAATCTTCAGTGCCTGATTAATTGCAATCTGAACCATCGCATTCGCTCTGGCTGTATTCGCCTCCTTCATATCCTGAAATACACTGCGGAAACTGACAGTCATATTCTGCCTTGTGAAAACTGATAATGATGCAACATTTAAATACTCTCGCAGGCATTTGATCTGCTCATCTGTTTTTCTCGGAAGATCCGGCAGTCCGAAATTCTCTCTGAAATACGCATACTGCAAATACCTGAAAATCCTTTTTTCGCGTTCCAATTCTTTAGATGATTCAAACTCAGCGATCAAAGCATCATAGTTCTTCTGAAGATTCAGCCAGTATTCTATACTGGTCCCCAGCATTCGGGATAATTTCATAGCTATATCGATGGACAGACTCTGCTCTCCACGTACCAGAATACTCAGATTCTTCGGTGTAGTATCTAAGCGACTTGCAAAGTCTTTCTGAGACAGCCCGCTTTCTTCAATGATTTCCTTGATATAGTATCCGGGATGAAAAGCAATCATACCATGATATTCAATGTAGTTACTCATAATGATTACTGACCTCCTTCACTTCAACAAC
>JAZUHS010000180.1:0-2505 GCA_045641845.1 Bulleidia sp.
AGTGCTGAACCGGTTTCTGATTCCGCCGCAATGCCATCCATAGCATCGTTGAAGTCTTCATCTCTGGTTTCGAATTCCTTTGTCTTATAGGACTGTAAATCTCTTGTGGTCATCCTGACACCTCCAATTGTCTGTTACGGCTTACTCTTCTACAAAATCATATGTTTCTCTGAACTGCTGGTCTGCGACCAGATTGAAATCAATCTTCTCAACTTCTCCATCTTCTCTGTATTCAACGCTGTAAACAACGATATGCGCATTCTTCGCAGCGGAAAGATCTGCACCCCAGAGAGTTGCATTGAAGTAAGCTTCTTCATTGTCTTCATCAATTCTCAGAAGACCCTTTTCTACCAGATATGCAATCTCAGGGCACATGCCATCAGCTACTTCCCAAGTCTGATATGTCGCAGGCTTTTCACGATACAGGTTTTCACCCACGCAGATATTCACACGTTCGAAACGTTCTCTGCCATTGGGATAAGGGTATCCGGAGCTGTCGATCTTGAAGTAGTCACCGGCATAGGCAGTTTCACCTGTACTCTTTCCCTTTGTTTCCTGAGAGAATAATTCAAATCGATCTTCATGAACAATGATCTTTCCTTCATTGATCATCTGCTGTTCTGCTTCTGTATTATCACCAAGACACCATGCGCTGAAAACGTTAGGCTTTTTTGTAATTGTCTTCATACTATTCAATTCCTTTTCATCTATTCTACAACATCAGCACGAAACAGAAGGCAAAATCACTATGTTTTACCTTCTGTTTACCACTATGGTCCCCGCTTCATCAGTATCTTCATCATCGCTTCATCCTTCCTTACACATTTGTTGTACCATGCAGAAATGAAGTGATTTTTTCGAGCATTTTTCTGAAGCTGATTCGTTCTGTTTCATTCGGATCCAGTCCCCTGAGATCATTTTCAGACACACGCATGAAGATGCTCAGCAGCACGATATTCACCAGCATGGAGAAGCCGCCATGTGACAGAAACGGAATCGGCACACCGCAGATCGGCATCAGTCTGGTTTCACCCAGTACATTGAACATCGTCTGCATGAACAGCAATACTGCCGTACCTTCAATCACAATACTGTTGCGGAAATGAGAGAGCAGGTTTCGCTTTGCCATCTTGTGTCCGATCTGCAGAAAGAAGCAGAAGAGAGCAAGAAAGCCAAAGCCTGCCAGCCATCCATACTGTGCCACCAGAGCGACGAATGAAGTATCGCTTTCCGGGATCGATAAAGCAGTGAAGTGTGCAAAGTTAGGACCGATGAGTCTGGATACATAGAGTGACTTGATGTTCTGTGCAACCTGATATCCTTCGTCATTCATATCAACATCAATGTTCAGCACCACTGAAATACGTTCATGAATCTTACGTCCGATCTTGAAGAGATACTTATGGATACCTTTCAGTTCTGCCGCTGCACCATAGTATTCATACAGCAGATAGCCAACCGTAATCACAGTGACCAGCCCCATTAACATGAAGATCAGATACTTTCTCTTCAGTTCACATGAAGGTACGTACATCTGTACCAGAATCAGATGCAGAAGCAGCAGAATCACGAAGGTGCCAAGCTCTGCGACCATCAGGGAACCCATCGCATTGATGATCAGAAATGCCGTAGAGAATACCAGCTTATGACGGGTAGAAGTACCGGTATCCGCGAGTACACATGCATAGAACATCAGACTGACAATCTTCGTTACTTCGGTCAACTGAAAGCTCATGCCGGCAATCACCAGGGATGTGGAAGTGCCGAAGCCATTGGTATCACGCCCAAATACCAGCAGAAGCGCAAAGATCATTGCTTCCAGTCCTGTCAGGATGTATGGCATATATTTCCAGTCCAGAACTCCGGAAACCTTTTGCCACAAGAGATAAACAACTGCACCGACTGCCAGAGCCAGCAGAAGAGGACGAAGAGAGAAAGCAGCACGATGCTGTTCCGCAACCGGATATACAGCATCCAGTAGATATGAAAAGCCGACATAGAATACCAGCAGGGTGAAGAGTACTGTATATACACTCTTAGGTGTTCCTCTTCTGCGGAAGTGCATTGCCATTAATATTGATAATGCAGAGATCACTGCCACTGCCGGCAATGACTTCAGGAAGCCTTCTGTACTGATATAGAAATTCAGGAATGCCTGCATGATTCCGATCACAACCGGAATCAGCAGGTCATAGTTATTCTTGAGAGAGAATCTAAACTTCATGATCAACCTCCATAGTATTCATTGATTGCCTTTACAACCTCTGCCCCTGCTTCATAAAGATCACCGGAACTGCGGCCGTCATTGATCGAAATGATGAAGGATGCATCTGCGGTTGCACCGACAAGGTATGTATGAACACGACCATCGCCGCATTCAGCTGTACCTGTCTTAGCCCAGGCTGCGCCAAAGTCATCACAGATCTTGTACTTGTCAAATGCGACCCAGGAGAACAGTTCTCTGACCCTGGCAGCCTGTTCAGCTGTAAGGGGATGAGCAATTTC
>JAZUHS010000181.1:0-14900 GCA_045641845.1 Bulleidia sp.
TGTGCATAGGCCGCAACGATCTCATTGATCATATCCTGATCCATGCCCTTAACCTTGACACCATCAGGACGTACACCATCACAGCAGCTCCACTGCATCAGGGACTTCTGCTTTTCCTTATCGGTCATATAGGTACCTGCGAACATACCGGAATGGCTTAATTCAATACTCGGAATGCCGCCATGACGACGAATTGCATCTGCCGCATAAGTCATGGACGCAAGGGAATTCAGAATGCTTTCATTCAGGCGATATGCATGCGATCCATCACTGGGATGTACCATGCATTCGGATACGGTGACAGCTGCAGCACCGCCCTTAGAACGCATTTCATAGAAGGCTACGCTCTTAGGACCGATACAGCCGTCATTGGCAATATCAGTACCTCCTAAAGGAGCGGAGAACATGCGATTGCGGAAGGTTGTTCTGCCGATGGTAATCGGAGAACAGAGATTCGGATACTTTCTTTTCATTATGATTTGTCCTTTCCTGTTGATGTGTATATAACATCACTATTGTATACAGAAAGACATGTCAGGATGCACCGGAATCCGATAAACTCTTCTGTTCTCCAGCATTTCATCTGTTTTCTTTCAGAAATTTCATCTGCGTCAGAAAAGTGCGGCATCTTAACCGCACCTGTTTTCCTTGATAATTTCAGTCCATGCATACTGCACGGGAATCTCATACTTCACATGCAGTTCTTCTGCTCTTCTTTGAAAACGCATCGGCGGTTCATACCAGGCATGATCCGAAAGAACATACGCGCCCCAGTGTACCGGTACAGACAGTTTCGCATCCAGAATACGAGCAGCTTCCACGCTTTCTTCCGGGAACATGTGGGAAGGATGCCAGCGTACGTTGTACTGACCGCATTCCATGATGGCAAGATCCGGACTTCCATAGCGATTCCGGATTTCCTCGAAATGATCCGCAAAACCGCCATCACCGGTGTCAAAGACTGTAAAGTCTTCATCCTTGAGAACATAGCCTCCCCACAGCGTACGGTTGTAGTCAATCAATGTACGGGTACTGAAATGCTGTGAAGGCACCAGTATGACACGTACACCGGATACTTCTGCTTCTTCATACCATCCTAGTTCGGTGATCTTTTCCTTCTTCACACCAAATCTGCGCAATATCTTTCCTACCTTTTCAGGAACAATATATCTCTTTACCTGATGATCGATCCTTCTGACACTGCCATAATCCAGATGATCATAATGACAATGGGTAAACAGTACTGCATCCAGTACCGGCAGTTCCTCCGCTTTGACGATTCTGCCCTTAAACCTTCCCAGCCCCGGTACCGGAACAGGAGAGGAATACTTAGAGAAGATCGGATCAATCATCAGATTGAGACCATGCATATGCAGAAATACAGAAGAATGCCCCAGCCAGCTGAAGTATATCTTTTCATCTTCAAAGGAACGAAGATAGTCCGGCTGTGTATCCGTAATTGGTTCTGCAGGGCGCAGATCTTTTGCAATACGTCGTTCTGCATACGGATCCAGCCAGTTTTCCTTCTGCTGTGTTTCATGTTCATTGTGATAACGATCAGCCATGTATTTCTCCCTTTGTTCTAATATCATCAGTCATACTGAAATGCAGACAGTGTGAATATAGCATAAACAGCAGCGCATGAATATTTATGTGCTGTATACCTCTGCAGAAGAAAAGAGCAGACTCCTGAACAGAGTCTGCAATATTCACATGTTATACATAACTGCATCCGTTAAGTATACCCAGAACAAATAACTGTATTTCTGGATCTGCTGATACAGAATTGTCCTCACACGCTCCTCTGCCCCGCCCGGAAAATGGCAGCAAAAATACGGATTGCCTTCGCTCATCAGTCCTTTGTTTCTTCGATGACTTCTCGCATATTCTTAAGCATATCCTTCAGGAAACCAGAAGACCAAGCACCCTGCTTCTTTCGTGTTTCACCTTCATAGCGATAGATTTCCACATTGCCAAGAAGAGAGAAATACAGCTTGTACATAGCCAGACGAATCTTAGCATTGCGATCCAGTACCAGCGGACGTACGGAAGTGTATCCTTTCATAAACGGCGTATCCATGTCCAAAGGTTCTCCTTCGAATTCCATTGCGATCAGATCACAGACAGGGTCTCCATAGAATCCTCTTTCCAGATCAATGAAGCCGTCAATAACATATTCTTCCCCTTCTTTTCGAAGCATGATGTTCTTTCTCCACATATCAAAATGAATCAGGGAAGGAGTCTTCACTTCATCCAGAAGATCCCAGTACGGCTCCAGCATACCGTAGATCTCATTTTCAGGAAGCTGTACATTTTCACGAAAAGCATCATGCATCAAAGAATCCAGCATGGCACGGAAGGCCTGCTTCCAGCTGGGATAATGATAGGAGAGGTTATCCTTGATATAACCAAACCATTCTCCGGAAATCGAATGCATCATAGCTGCATATCTGCCCTGTGCATACAGCAGTTCTTCTTTATTATGTGCAGAAAGATCCTTTTCCAGACGTTCCCAGTTGCTACCCATCTTCTTTTCCATAAAGAAATAATCACAGTCTACAAGAGTTCTTGTAGTGTCCTGACTCAGGATATATGGAACCGGGATTCCGTTTTCCTCAAACAGTCTGTATACCTGCAGTTCTGCTCTGAGAAGATTCTGCTCATAATGGCATACGAATTTCCCTTCCTGCACACCGAGCTTCAGTACAATCTCACGATTTCCGCGAATCTCCTGATTCAGCGTCAATGAATAGATTGCATTGAACCAGCCATCTGTCATCATCTCTGTTTCCAGTACTTCATATTCCTCTCCGAAGTTCTTCTTTACAAGAAGAGTCAGCTGTTCTTCCGTCAGAATTGTTTTTGTAACGCTTTCCATATTTCCTCCACTTCTGCATTTTCGTATTAGCAGTTTATTGACAATCCCTATTGAAAAGCATTCTCTGCCAAATGTCTATCCAATCTATGGTGAAATACAGCATCAAAACAGTGTCTGCAGATCATAATTATGCATCAGCCCTAGCTCAGTAATGATTATTCGGATTCATTGCGTAATTGCCACGATACTTAACAAGACTCTGAATGGTCATCTTTTTCACTTTCAGTTCTTTTCTGTAACTTATGTATATCCTTCCGCAGGATCAGAAGCGCACACTGATTTCCGTTCCTTCGCCGGAAATGCTGTTCAGTTCGATTTCTGCAGAATGAAGCTGCGCAATATGCTTCACAATCGCAAGACCCAGACCGGTTCCGCCTGTTTCTCTTGATCTGCTTTTATCAACACGGTAGAAGCGTTCGAACACTCTGTCCTGATGTTCTTTGGGAATACCGATACCTGTATCCTTTACAGTGATAGCAGGATGTCCATTCTCTATCAATACTTTTACGATTACAGAACCCTTTTCCCTGTTGTATCGTATAGCATTCTGAAGAAGATTATCGATTAGCTCCCTGATCAGACTGACATCGGCAGTGATTCCTGCATGAATACCTTCACATGACAGATGGATATTCTTCTGTTCTGCCATGAGCTGATACTGTTTAACACTTTCTTCCGCAATCTCGTACAGATCTGTCTGTACAAAAGTTCTCGGAAGTTCAGGATGATCCAGTTCGGAAAGCCGGATAATATCTGTCACAAGTGAAAGCAGACGTTCTGCATTGTGACGAATCTCTTTGGCAATATGTACTTCCGTATCTTCATCTGCCAGATGATTTTCAATCAGTTCTGCATATCCTGAGATTGCTGTAATAGGTGTTTTCAGCTCATGTGATACATTTGCAGTAAAATCCTGTCTGCTCTTAGCAGCAGAAAGAATGTTTTCATGCTGTAGACGAATCTTATCCGCAAAAGGTTCCAGTTCCTTATATGCTGTAGTACTGCTGCCATCATCGAGATGTTCTGCCATTTCCGCAATCGGCTTCATCAGCTGACTGGTTAACAGATGACCTACCAGTACACATCCCAGAAGAATACAGATGATAATCCCGAACACAACCGGCAATGCGGTAAACAGCACATTGATAATGGTTCTTGCCTGTGTAGACACACGCAGTACCGTTCCGTTATCAAGAAGGAACGCATAATAGAAAGTATTCATATTCATTGTATCTGAACGTCTGGTACTCTCTCCTTCTCCGTTTTCAATTGCCATACGGATTTCCGGGCGGTCCAGGTGATTGGACAGATCATGAATATCCGTATCGTTATCAAACAGAACCGTGCCATCCGTATCTACCCAGGTAATACGCAGATTTCCCTCACTCAGATGTTCCAGGCTTTCTGCATGCTCCCTGCCTGAATGATAAGCATTCTCAAACAGTTCCGTTTCGGCGAGAAGTCTGCCATTCTGTCTCAAATCAGCTCTGACCTGTCCCTGAAACAGTCCATAATATACAAGCGTCAGACCGACCGTTGTCGCAATGACCGCAAGCAATGCAATCAGACCAAGACGAAGATTGATCTTCTGCTTCATTCTCCTGCCTCACATTCTCTGCGGATGGAATAGCCAACACCGCGAATCGTATGAATCTGCCCGCCGATATCCCCGAGTTTCTGACGCAGTGTCTTGATGTGCATATCTACGGTACGGCTTTCTCCTTCAAAATCCACACCCCAGACAGCTTCCATAATCGAAGATCGGCTTAGTACAATCTCTTCATTCACCATCAGATAGCGCAGCAGTTCAAATTCTTTCAGAGTCAGATTCACTGTACGATCCCCGGCAAGAACAATATGCTTTTCCTGATCCAGCATGATCTTTCCTACCTCAAGTACCTTTCGTGAATCCGTTCCTGTTCTGCGCAGCAGTGCACGTACTCTGGATAACAGTTCCATGACGGAGAATGGCTTCCTGATGTAGTCATCCGCACCATTGTCCAGTCCCTTAACCATGTCCAGCTCCGATGTTCTTGCCGTAATCATGATCACCGGAATCCGGCGGGTTACGGGATTGCTGCGAAGTCTGCGTACTACCTTGAAGCCATCTTCATCCGGCAGCATCACATCCAGCAGAATCAGATCCGGAAGAATACTGTTCATCTTTTCATAGAATGCAGAAGCACGATCAAATGCCTGTACGATATAGTTGCTGTTTTTCAAAGCAATCCGTTCGATTTCCTGAATACCCGGATCATCTTCCACAATATAGATCAATGCCATCTGATGCATTCCTTTCCTTAAGGCAGAAGATAGATATGCTTCAGACGAAGATACTCTTCACGGAAGTGCGGATCACTGCCTTTAACTTTAATATCAATATAACGGTGCATATCCAGTTCATCTGCCTGAATCTCAATCATCGCCGCAGCGACATTTGAACAGTGATCGGATACTCTTTCATAACCGGTCAGAATGTCTTCCAGAAGAATACCTGCTTCCAGAGAGCATTCACCATTACGGAGTCTCTGAATATGTCTCTTCTTCATTTCTGCCACAAGATCATCAATCACTTCTTCCAGAGGTTCTACATCTGCGGCAGCTTTGATATCTTCTCTGGCAAAAACATTCTGCGTCAGAACTGTTATATCACGAATTGCGGCCTGCAGTGCCGTCAGTTCTCTTAGACCCTGTTCTGTAAATGACAGTTCCATGCTCTGCAGTTTCTCCATCGCTTCCACCACATTGATGGCATGATCGGAGATACGTTCGAAATCACTGATGGAATGAATCAGAACTGACAGAAGATGACTGTCTTCCTGACTCAGATCCTTACCTGCAATCTTTACAAGATAAGTACCTACTGCATCTTCAAAACGATCGGTCAGATGCTCTAAACGCACCACTTCCCTCACTTTCTCTTCATCATATGAACTCTGCACTTCCATCGCCAGACGAATTGCGTTTCCGGCATGTTCCGCCATCTTCACTACTGCATTCTTGCAAAGACGTAAAGCGAAGGACGGGCTTTCCAGAAGACGTTCATCCAGAGCCTTCAGTTCTTCCGGAAGTACTTCTTCTGTTTCCTTCTGATTGCGAACAGTCATTTCCGCAAGCTTTACCAGCTGATCTGCAAAGGGGAACAGAACAAGAGCACAGCCGATATTGAACAGACTATGCACAACTGCAATTCCGGCTGCACCTGCAGAATCCGCAAGGAAGGCAAAATGCATGAAACTGTTGATTGAATAGAAACCTGCCATAAACAGCAATGTACCGATCAGATTGAAATACAGATGAATAAACGCTGCCTGCTTGGCATTCTTGTTTGCACCTGTACAGGAAATCAACGCTGTCACACAGGTACCGATATTCTGACCCATGATGATCGGAATTGCTGTTGCATATGTTACTGCACCGGATAAGCACAGTGCCTGCAGAATACCTACAGATGCCGAAGAACTCTGAATCACTGCGGTTAACACAGCGCCGGCCATCATACCTAATACCGGATTGGAGAACATGGTAAGCATGCCTGTAAAGGATGCATTGTCCTTTAACGGTGCAACAGCCCCGCTCATTGTTTCCATACCGAACATCAGTACAGCAAAGCCAAGCAGAATATTGCCTGTGATCTTCTTCTTTGAATCATTCTTATCCGTCATGACCAGAATAATACCGATCAATGCAAGTGCAGGGGAAAAGGAACTAGGCTTCAGAAGTTTAATGAAGACATTCGAACTGCTGATGCCTGTCAATGACAGAATCCAGGAAGTAACCGTTGTACCGATATTGGCCCCCATGATAATACCTACAGCCTGTGACAGCTTCATAATGCCCGAATTCACAAACCCTACGACCATGACTGTAGTAGCGGAAGAAGACTGAATCACTGCCGTTACCAAAGTACCTAATAACAATGCCATAATTCTCTTCTTCGTAAGTTTCTCTAATATCTTCTCAAGTTTTCCTCCCGACAGCATTACAAGGCCATCACCCATGGTTTTCATACCATAGAGAAACAATGCAAGACCGCCGCCAAGGGATAATATTCCGAAAATATCCATATTTATAACCTCACCTTTCACTGGTTGTGAAGATCATAGGATACCTCTGTAAAACCCCTCTGTTTCTGTATGTAAAATCTATGTAAATTCCATATGTTTTACACCTTCTTTACCCGGATTGTATGTGTCTTTTTACAGCCCATCCGTAAACTGTCGGCATAAGGAGAAACAGCTATGAAAACATTATGGACATATATTGAAGAGAAGAACTGGAAGAGAGAAACGAAGTACCGTGCCTTCACATGGATCTTTGCAGCCCTTGCGGCATGCATTGGCTTCTGTGTATGGATGATTCTTAGAAGATGGGTGCTTTCCACCTGGGACTGGATGGTATGCTTTCTGATCTATCCTGTAATTCTTTCCTGGTTTGCAGTGTTCCTGTATTCCTGCAGGCACACTTTCCGTGATAAGCAGAATTAACCTGTCTGAATTCAGATAATGAACCTAATTGCACAAATATGAACAAGCAGGCAGGTGAATGTTGCCATTCTCACCTGCCTGCTTGATTTTGTATGAACTTATCCCTTTTCAATTATTCCCGGGCACTTCAGAAGATCATTACTATACAAGAGAAAAGATAACCCATTCTGCAATATTTGTTGCGTGATCGCCAATACGTTCCAGATATTTATTCACCAGCAGAAGATCTGCGGCATATTCTGCATAGTCTGCATTGGTACGCATTACTTCGATGAGTTCTTTTTTCACCTGTACAAACAGCTCATCCACAACATCATCATGTGCAATCACCTGGCGTGCTTTCTGAAGGTCACATTCAACATATGCTTCCATTGCCTTCAGCAGCATCATGACTGTTTCCGCAGCCATTTTCCGGATATGCTCGACATTCTGAAGATACGGACTGTCGGCCATCATCATCGTCAGTTCTGCAATATCTGCGGCTTGATCTCCGATACGTTCCATGTCCGTCACCATTTTCATGGCAGCGGTAATGGTTCTAAGGTCTCTTGCGACAGGCTGCTGCTGAATCAGAAGCTGGAAGCAGATGTTTTCGATTCTTTTCTGTTGCTGGTCAACATACTCATCATCCTTCATGATCTGCTTAGCCTGATCGATGTTCTGATTAAAGAATGCTTCAATGGTATCCTGAATTGCTTTCTGGATCATGTTGCTCATCCGAATCATTTCACTGTTCAGAAGATGAAGCTGTTCGTCAAATTTAAGTCTCATTTCCTGTACCCCTTTTATCCGAATCTGCCTGTAATGTAATCTTCTGTGCGTTTATCACGAGGATAAGAAAACATGCTCTTTGTATCTGAAAACTCAATCAGCTCACCAAGAAGGAAGAAGGCAGTATCGTCCGCAACACGTGCTGCCTGCTGCATATTGTGAGTTACGATCACTACCGTATACTTTTTCTTCAGTTCTTCCATCAGGTCTTCGATTTTCGATGTGGAAATCGGATCCAGAGCGGAAGTAGGTTCATCCATCAGAAGAACATCCGGCTGTACTGCAAGTGCTCTTGCAATGCAGATTCTCTGCTGCTGTCCACCCGATAAGCCCATTGCAGATTTCTTCAGGCGATCCTTCACTTCATCAAAGATCGCTGCTCCGCGCAGACTTTCTTCTACAATCTGATCCAGCTTTTTCTTATCACGGATGCCATGGACACGCGGTCCATACGCGATGTTGTCATAAATACTCATCGGAAAGGGATTCGGCTGCTGAAAGACCATTCCTACCTTCTTACGAAGAGCTGTTGTATCTACAGATGGATCATAAATATTTTCTCCATCCAGAAGAATTTCGCCTTCAATGCGCACATTGTCCACAAGATCATTCATTCTGTTCAGTGTTTTCAGAAATGTAGATTTGCCGCATCCTGAGGGACCGATCAGGGCAGTAATTGCATTGGGGCGTATTTCCATATTCACGCCCTTCAACGCATGATTCTGTCCATAGTACAGATGTAAATCCTTTACACTTATTATTGCTTTCTGTTCCATATTATTGTTTCCTTGTCACATCAAACTGTACTGCCAGTTTCTTGGTGATCAGATTGATCACAAATACCAGTATCAGCAATACCACTGCAATACCGAAGGCTGTATCAAAGTCAGCTTCACTGGTTGCAGAAAGATACAGCTGAATTGTCATTGTTCCGCCGGAACTGAAGATTTTCTGAAATAAGGACTTCACTGTTCCCGCTACGGATGGCATGATCTTCGGCAATGTCTTTGCACTTCCTGCCGTAAACAGCAGGGCAGCGGATTCGCCTACGATACGTCCGATTGCAAGAATGACACCGGTGATAATTCCCGGCATTGCGGAAGGCAGCAGGATGGTACGAATGGTGTACCACTTGCCGGCACCCAGACCAACTGCACCATGACGATAGCTGTCAGGTACTGTCTTCAGTGCTTCCTGGGTATTTCTGGTAATCAGCGGCAATACCATCAGAATCAATGTCAGTGCACCTGTCAGAAGAGAATATCCTAAACCAAGCGTCAGTCCGAAAAACAGGCTGCCGAACAGACCGAAAATGATCGAAGGAATACCTGATAATGTTTCCGTTGCAAATTCAATCATGTTTACCAGTTTTCCCGGTTTTGCATATTCATTCAGATAGATTGCTGCACCAACACCGATCGGTGCAGCAATCATCATCGTAAGCAGAATAATCAGCAGTGTATTTACGATATTGCCGGCAATACCTACTGTGCCTTTTCGTACTGATGTCACTGTCGTCAGAAAACTCAGACTCACAGATTTCATACCGCGCAGGAGTACATAAAGAATGATTCCTGCTAACATCAGTACTGAACACAATGCACTCAAATAAATCAGAATATATAGAACAGTATCCAGTGGCCTTTTACGATTCAGGGTAATACCTGACACACGTTTATCCTTCATTGCCCGCAGCCTCCTTACGTAATTTCTGCAGCAGCAGGTTGACAATCATAATGAACACATAAAGAACCAGTCCTACAGAGAACAATACCTGTCTATGCATTCCTTCCGCATATCCCATTTCACTGACCAGCTGCGTTGTCAGGAAACGTACGGAGTTAAAGGGTAAAGGCAGATTTACAGAACCACCAGCTACCATATTGATTGCCATTGCTTCACCAAGTGCACGGCCAATACCTAGAACTACACCTGTCATAATGCCTGATTTCGCTGCAGGAATGACCACCTTGAAGATTGTCTGAATTCTGCTTGCGCCAAGAGCCAGAGATGCTGCTCTGAGATCTTTTGATACAGAGCGAATCGAAGATGCGCTGATATTCACTACCGTTGGCAGAATCATAATGGCAAGCACCAGGACTGCCGAAAGCATATTGGAGCCGCCTGTATACTGATGTGTTTTCGAGCCTGCAAATATCAGTTTTTCCAGTCTGTACATCATTGGATTCAAAAGCATCAAGCCAAGCAGACCATAGATAACAGACGGAATTGCCGCAAGCAGTTCTACTGCCGGCTGTACAACCGATGCCAGTCTTTTATCTGATACTTCTGTCAGAAAAACAGCAGTAAACAGACCGATCGGAACACCGATCATGACACTGACAGCTGTTCCTGCAATGGAAGAGAGAATGATATAAAGTATCCCGAAGGAAGGTACTGCCGCCGTCGGCTTCCATCTGGTGCCAAACAGCAGTTCAAAGACACCTGCACCCGCAAATGCCGGAGTACCTTTCACGATCATATAGACAGTGATGGAACAAACTGCGAATACTGCAATCAGCGCGCATATTCCAAACACGTATTTTGCCAGTGTCTCTTCAGCACGAGCCCATGCTTTATTCATAATTCAGCAGCCTTTTACTGCGGCAGAATCAGGCCCAGTTCAGCAATGACATCCTGTCCTTCCTCAGATGCCACATATGCAAACCATGTCTTAACAAGTTCATTCTGTTCTTCGATTTCACCCATCGTAGCCATCACAAAGGGTCTGGAAAGAAGATACTTGCCTGCAAGAATACTTTCTTCTGTAGCAGGAGCTCCATCCAGAGAAACTGCAGAAACAGAATCATTTACTACATCCAGAGATACATAGCCGATCGCACCGGGTGTAGAAGCAACTTTCGCCAGAACCGCGCCTGTAGAATCCAGTTCCTGTGCATAATTGCATGCATCTTCTACCTTCAGCAGTTCTTCAAATGCACTTCTTGTACCGGAACCGGCTTCACGTCCGATTACAACAATCACCTCATCATTGCCACCAAGCTCACTCCAGTTAGTAACTTCACCTGTATATACAGCTGCCAGCTGTTCGGAAGAGAGATCAGTAACTGTATTAGCACGATCTGTAATCACTGCAATACCATCAATTGCAACAACATTTTCTACTGCACCCTTTTCCTTTTCGCCATCCTTCAGACCGCGGGATGCATTACCGATATCGACACTGTGCTGTGTCAATGCTTCGATACCTGCGCCGGAACCTGTATACTCAACTGTCACATTAATTCCGGAATACTTTTCCATGAAGCTCTCACTCATTGCTTCACAAAGCTTTTCCATGGAAGTTGATCCGGCAAGAGTAACTTTGCCTGTAAGCTCTTCTGCTTCATTTCCTGATGTTCCGGTATTTCCTGCAGATCCTGCACATCCGGAAAGAAGGGCAATTGCTGTAAATGCCGCTGTCAGTGTTTTTGTCATATTTCTTTTCATATTGAACCTCCTGTGACTCACTCACATTCTGTGACTTTTCAATCACAGGAGCATTTTAGAAAAAGGCTGTAAACTTCAAAAACAGCACCGAGTAAAAATACAGTAAATTGTTTTCAGATATTCCCTGTTCATTGCATACTCACGAATGCAAAAAGGGACTGTGGCGAAACAGTTCGATCAGAACCATACGGTCCTCAATCGCCTATTTCTTCACAGTCCCTATCAGTTTGTATGAACTTATTCCATCTCTACAACAGGACCCATTTCATAAACAGTTTTGTTTAGAAGATATATATTCCTGTTCTTCTGATTATTTGTAGTATCCATATTATCCTGAGTTTCACGACTATTGTTATCAAAATGTTATCAGCCGTGATAACACGGGATTGTCCCCTACGGATAATATCAGTTGAGTTTTACGGTATCAGATACACCGGAAGATAATACGCATTCTCATTAATAGCGCGTATTCTTTCACAGTTATCAACCACAAGACCTGTCCCAATCTCCATATTATATTTCGATAATACAGAAAAATTTTTCGTTGCTTTAACCGGAGTAATACCAGCTTTTATCTCGATTGGAATTATCTTTTCCGGAGTTACATAAAGAATGTCTATTTCTTTCTGGTCTTTATCTCTGTAATAGAAAAGAAATTGTTTGGGATCCATATTAAAAGCATACGCATTTTTCACCAGTTCACTCACAACATATGTTTCAAAGAATGCTCCACTCATTGCACAATCAGCAAGCATTTCAGCATTCGGCCATTTACAAAGATATGCGCATAAACCGGTATCCATAAAATATACTTTAGGAGATTTAATAATTCTGTTTGATATATTAGCCATATAAGGCTGCAAGAGAAATATTATCCCAGATGTTTCAAGTATTGAAATCCATTTTTTACAGGTTCTGACATCAATACCAACACTATTAGCAATGTCGTCATAATGCAGCTCTTGCGCTGTCCTGAGTGCCACAATGGAGATAAAGTTTCTGAATTGCAATTCACTGGACGCGTTAATTAACTTTCGGACATCTTTTTCAATATAGGTAGCCACATATGAACGAAAATAGACGTCTCTTTCTGCTTTTCCTGTATGCACATCAGGCATACCACCTATAAAAATGTTTTCGAAAACTTCCTTTCTCGTATAATAATATTCTTTGAACTTTCTTTCGCATTTTAACAGTTGCGAAAGATCAGGATTGAATAATTGCTCTTCCTTACCTTGCTTCTCATCATTAGAAAAAGAAGCCATTTCTATCACTCCACATCTACCTGCAAGTGATTCAGATATGCCCTGTTGCAATTCAAATCGATTAGATCCGGTAAGCACGTACATAAGCCGAGGCTTTTCATCTGCTTTCATCCAAATCAGTCTTTGCTTATCGATAACTTTCTTAATCTCATCAAGAAGTTGCGGTACTTTTTGTATTTCATCAATTACGAGAGGCCATCCATTAGACTCCAAAAATAATCTGGGATTATTTTCTGCGAGAAAACGATCTTCTAAATCATCAAGAGTAACCACTCGATAGTTATCTCCGAAAATGTAGTCAACCGTTGTTGATTTACCAATCTGTCGTGGTCCATAGATGACAATACAAGGAAAGGACTCTGCAGCTTTTTTTATGGTCTGTTCTGTTGATCTATGAATATACATCTCCATATCACCTCCGTTGCAGGTTAATCATAGCATAATAATGCGACCAAATCAGCACTAGCATGTCATTTAGGTCGCATTTAAAATTTCGGTATCACATTAATTGTTATCAAAGTGTTATCACCCGTGATAACAAAAATCATAATAAATAGCAGGCCTTCCGTAGAAAGCCTGCTATCATAAGCAATTCTGAATATGAGATGATATCAGAAAGAAAATATTGAATTATTCAAACTCAATTGTTCCCGGAGGCTTGGATGTCAGGTCATAGAATACACGGTTAACACCGCGTACTTCATTAATGACACGGCTCATGACTGTCTGCAGAGTTTCAAACGGAATCTGTGCAGCTTCAGCTGTCATGAAGTCAATTGTTCTGACAGCTCTTACAACTACTGCATAGTCATAAGTTCTTTCATCACCCATAACACCTACGGAACGCATATTGGACAGTGCTGCGAAATACTGATTAGGCATCCAGGGTGCTTCCACACCATTTGCTTTCTTGTATTCTGCGGCAGCCTTTTCTACTTCTTCACGGTAGATATAGTCAGCGTCCTGTACAATACGAACCTTTTCTTCTGTTACTTCACCGATGATACGGATACCAAGTCCGGGACCCGGGAACGGCTGACGGAAGACGAGGAATTCAGGCAGACCCAGTTCCAGACCGGCCTTACGAACTTCATCCTTGAACAGGTTGCGCAGAGGTTCGATGATTTCCTTGAAGTCTACATAATCCGGCAGACCGCCGACATTATGATGAGACTTGATCACTGCGGATTCACCGCCCAGACCGGATTCAACAACGTCAGGATAGATTGTACCCTGAGCCAGGAAGTCAACCTTACCGATCTTCTTGGATTCTTCTTCAAATACACGGATGAATTCTTCACCGATGATCTTTCTCTTGCGTTCAGGTTCTGTTACACCTGCAAGCTTTCCATAGTAGCGCTGCTGTGCATTGACACGTACGAAGTTAATATCGAAGTTTCCACCCTTGCCGAAGATTGCTTCTACTTCATCGCCTTCGTTCTTTCTTAACAGACCATGGTCAACGAATACACATGTCAGCTGATTGCCGATGGCCTTAGCTAACAGAGCTGCCAGTACGGAGGAGTCTACACCGCCGGACAGTGCCAGCAGTACCTTGCCGTCTCCTACCTTCTCACGGATTTCTCTGATTGTTGTTTCAACAAAGGAATCCATTCTCCATGTACCTGCACAGCCGCATACGCCACGTACGAAGTTGTACAACATCTTGGAACCTTCCTGTGTATGCAGTACTTCCGGATGGAACTGAATTGCATACAGGTTCTTTTCTTCATTCTGGCATGCTGCGACAGGGCAGTCTGCTGTGTGGGCAACAGCACGGAAGCCGGGAGCCATTGCGGAGATGTAGTCATTGTGGCTCATCCAGCAGATGGTTGTATTCACATCGGTCTTATGATCTTCCCAGATCACACCGTTCACCTGTTCTGCAGGTGTACCGACATTAGCGAACAGAGGAGATGTAGGGTCTGTAAATACTTCAATCTTTCCGTATTCACGAACCGGTGCACATTCTACCTTACCGCCAAGTTCATGGGACATCAGCTGTGCACCATAGCACAGACCCAGTACAGGGATACCGAGTTCAAATAA
>JAZUHS010000182.1:0-8285 GCA_045641845.1 Bulleidia sp.
CCAGATGCTTCTGCGGAGTGATGACTTCATTCTGAATTGCAGCGGATACTGTATTCAGGGAATAGATCAGACCGTGATCGAAGTCGATCATGCCGTATTTCTTTTCGTGAGCGTTATAAATACATCCGTAGTTATCTTCACTGTATGTACGAATCGGATTGTCATTTTCGTCACCGAGGAAGCAGTACTGATTACCATCGGTTGTCGCGCTGCCGTTGTACTTGCCTTCATTGATCGCTGCCGCCCATGTGAATGTCTTCAGTGTGGAACCTGGTTCGAAAGGAAGCTGTGTACCGATGTTGTTATACTGTGTAATCTCGAGAACATTCGGGTCAAAGGAAGGCCACTGTCCCCAGGCAAGTACCTTGCCGGTTTTAATCTCCATGGCACCGCCCCAGACACCTGTCACTTCTTCAAAGCTGTCGACAGTCATCTGCATGCTTTCTTCCAGAGAACTCTGAATACCTGCATCCAGTGTCAGATAAACGTTGTTGCCATTGTCTGCACTGACACTGATCGACTGCATGCCCGGCAGGACATTGCCATGTTTATCAACCTGAGATTCGCTGTAGCCGTCTTCACCTTTCAGATAAGTATCCAGCACCTGTTCAAGACCCATCGCACCGAATACACGTCCTTCATCAGTAAGCGTGTAGCCGATCAGGTTAGAGGCAAATGTTCCGTTCGGATATACTCTCTGAATGGAGTCAGTAAACTCAACACCGACCAGGCCAAGAGCTTCAATCTCTTCCTTTTTTGCCGTAGAAAGCTGACGGCCGTATAAACCAAGTTCCGTCTGATAGGAACCAGCTTCCTTAGCTCTGGCAAGATAGCCGATGATGATTTCTTCTTCGACACCGAGAGCTTTTGCGAGCTGTTCACCTGTGGTAACGACATCCTGCACATATGCAGGTTCATTATTGCCTAAAACACGCTTATCACTCAGATAGCAGAGGATGTCGTATGTACGATTATCCTGTGCAATCAGTACGCCGTTCTTATCATAGATACCGCCACGCAATGCAAGATCGATATTCTTCACAGGTGTAGCATTCACATAAGGATTCAGGTCTGTCTGGGAACGCATATGAATTCTTCTTACAGATACTGAAAAAACATCAAAAGCGATGAGAGCCATCGCTAATGATGTGACTATTAAAATCCTTCTAACGGATCTTTTACTGTCTGTTTTACGCTTTCTGCTTTTCTTTGCAAGAGGCATGAATTACTCTCCCTCTGCAGCATCTCCATCATTGATCGTGATGATATTCTCCTGGATGTGACTGATGTTGTCAGCTGCTGCAATTTCGTTAATACGATCAATTGACGCCAGTCCTTCCAATTCTACACGAATTGCATCGTTCTGTTTCATAACATCTGCAATCTGACGATCAAAATCCTGCTTTTTAGAAGCAAGCATATTGTTGTACTGGTGGATAAACAGACTGCTGGCCAGATAAAGCAAAGTTGAGATAAGGAAAAGAGTCATAGAACTTCTCAGCGGATTCAGTCTCATTTTCTTATTTGTGTTCTTTGTGTTGTTGGCCATAGTCTTCTTTACCTCTTGATTCTTTCTATTACACGCAGCTTTGCACTGTGCGATCTGTGGTTTTCACTGAGTTCCTCATCCGCTGCAGTTACCGGCTTTCTGGTAACAAGCTGGAAGGAGGCCTGCTCCATTTGTTCATTCTTCAGCGGCAGCTTTGGTTCAACAAATGGAGCAGAGGAGTATTCTTTAAACGTATTCTTGACCATTCGGTCTTCGAGGGAATGGAAAGTGATAATGGAGCATCTTCCGCCTGTCTTCAGCAGAGAAAGAGCTTCCTTCAATCCATCCTCCAGAGCCCCCAGTTCGTCGTTTACTGCGATACGGAGAGCCTGAAACGTCTGCTTTGCAGGATGACCCTTTTTTCGCAGGATCTTTTCCGGCAGAGCGGATTTTATAACATCAACAAGTTCAAATGTTGTGTTGATCGGTTTTTCGGTACGGCTGCGAACAATGGCACCGGCAATCTGCCATGCATTCTTCTCTTCACCATAATCCTTGAGGATACGGGAGATATCCTCACGAGACCATTCATTGACGATCTTCCATGCGTCAAGTTCCTGTTCTCTGTTCATGCGCATATCAAGACGCGCATCAAAACGATAGCTGAAGCCTCGTTCCGGATCATCGAACTGCGGTGAACTGACACCGAGGTCCATCATAATTCCATCGACTTCATCTATTCCGCGGGCATGCAGTTCTTCCTGCATGGAGCGGAAATCGTTATGGATAAATGTAACTTTATCCAGACAATCCTTCAGATTGACTGTTGATTCGGCAATTGCCTGCTCATCTTTATCAAAGGCGTAAAGATGACCGCCTGCCAGTTTGGAAATCAGATAACCGGCATGTCCGCCTCTGCCCAACGTTCCGTCGACATAAATGCCATCCGGCTTGACATCAAGCAGATCGACTGTTTCATGAAGCATTACACTAATATGTTCCATCAGCTTACCTCATGAAGTCGGTTAATGCTTCTGATGCAGTCTCAAATTCTTCATCAGCAGCTTCCAGATATCTTTCCCAGGTTTCTTCATCCCAGATTTCGATATGGTCATAGTTGCCTACAACTACGACAGCTTTTTCAAGCTTTGCGGCTTTCTTCTGTGCAGCAGTCAGCTGTACTCTTCCCTGGTTGTCAAGACTGCAGGGAGCAGCACGTCCGGCCAGCGAACGGGATACAGCACGCTGCGAAGCGTTGGTGGAGGGAATTGCTGTAATTCGATCCATCAGTCTGCGGTACTGCTCAATTGAAAAAACATTGAGGCATCCATCATTACCTTTGGTAACAATAAAAGATTCACCCAGACCTTCGCGAAATTTGACAGGCATGATGAGACGGTTCTTTGAATCCAGATTGTGTCTGTATTCACCAATGTACATCGGCTGACCTTCCATCTCCACTTCCTCCCACTTTTCAACGTAATTCTACCACTCAGTCACGCCATTTCAACATTTTTCTGTGTTTCATAGTATTTTCATTTTTGGAGAATCGAAAAAAGAAGCCCATTACTGAGCTTCTTCAGTCTGTTCGGATGTTTCAGGTGTACCAGATTCCCCACTTTCTGGCACTTCAGGCACCACTTCGGGTTCAGAATCAGTTGTCGGATCTTCCTGAATCTCGGAATCCGAGGGTTCCTCTGACGGGATCTGACCACTTTCCTCCACCTGATCTTCAGGTTTCTGAATTTCAGGTTCTTTGCTTTCTTCCTTCTCCTCGACAGTTTCATTTTCTTCAGGTTCCTCTTCCGGAAGTTCTTCATAACCGTCGTCTTCATAGAATTCCTGCACAGGTTCTTCATAGCGAACTGCCGGCACCGGTTCTTCAGGACGCTCAATCGTGAACATCGCACGCAGATCCTCAAGTCCCGCCCCTGCTGTCAGCAGCACTGCCAGCAGTACCACAAAGCATTCAGTGATCATTGTCATCCTGATCACCTTCCCGCTCTGTCTTCTCTTCGCCTGTCTATATGCATCCATATTTCTATACGGAATATCTTTTCTTAATCTCATATATCACCTACAGGATACCTATTGTATTCCATTTTTCCAAAAAAGCAAAAAAAGACCGGCATCTTCATACCGGTCGATCCAGAAATATTACTTAGCTTCCTTCTTAACGCCTGTGCTTCCGCAGTTGGGGCAAGCGTGATGAGGCAGCTTCATTTCACCACATTCAGGGCACTTTACGAGTGTAGGTGCAGTGAGCTTGTAGTGAGTTCTTCTCTTGTCTCTTCTTGTTCTGGAATTTCTTCTCTGCTGTACAGCCATCTTTCTAATCCTCCGTTATTCTTCTTCCTTAAAATCTTTCAGAACTGCCAGGCGGGGATCAATCTTCTCCTCCTGCATCTTCTGATAATCGGCTTCACTGTAAACCTTCCAGCCATCGCCTTCCGGATATTCATCATCAGCCAGTTCCGTCACCTGCAGCGGCACTTCAAGCAGAATATCTGCAATGACTGCCGGAAGCAGATCAATGACATCATCATCAACAGAGCGTTCTTCTTCCTCTTCAGCTTCGCCGAATACGTAGATTTCCTGACTGTCTGTATCAAACGGAACTTCAATCTCTTCGTTTGTGATTGCATCAGGACAAATCATTACGCCGCTCACATGAAGATCGGCATAGAAGCGATCACTGGAATCTTCCAGCCAGCCTCTGCCATCAACATGGAGATCTTCAACAGCAATAATTCTGCTGAACTCCGCGAATACTGCATCATCAATTTCCAGATCTATATCAAACTGTACATTTCCGCCCATTCGCAGAAGCTGATCTCTAGTCCACTTCACGTAAGTCACCTCGCTCGTCAACAGCTAGAATTATAGCAAAGAGCATAGCAAAGTCAACAAAATATACCTCTAATTGAGATTTTTTATCATTCAGAGTGTTATGAATTTGCAACAATCCACTCTGCAGTATCCTTCATCACTGCCATACCATCTACTTCATTCATCGTTTCATGACGCATATCAGGGTACAGCTTTACAGTAATATTGGTATATCCTGCTTTACGAAGACGGTCTTCTGTATCCTTGAAGCCCTTTTCACCGCCGATACAGGGATCCTGTTCGCCAGCAAAGAGATAAATCGGAAGCTGCGGCTTCAGACATCTGTATTTTGATACCTGTCCCATTGTCTTCATCAGCATGAACAGGTCACGATATCCGGCAATGGTAAACGGCACACCGCAGAGAGGATCAGCGATATAGCGATCAACATTTTCCTCACTGGCACTGAGCCAGTCAAGTTCTGTGCGGGGATTTTCAATCACCTTATTGAAACTGCCTGTTGCCAGCTGGTCCAGAAGTCCGGAATGACCTTTGGCGCCTTTAACCTTCTTGAGAACATCCGCAACAACAATACCGGCGGAGCCTGCAGCCATGTATGCAGGTGTTCCGGAAAGGATGCAGCCATCCACAATTCCATCGTATGTCTGCAGGAAGCAGCGGCCGATCATTGTTCCCATGGAATGACCGAAATAATATAAAGGAACCTGCGGGCATTCTTTCTTCATCATCTGAGCTGCTTTTACAGCACTGTCAATCAGCCCTTTCCATCCATCCTTTGGCCCGAACCATCCCAGCAGATCATCTTCAAGATTTGTTCCATGACCGGGAAGGTCATAAATCATGCATGCGATCTGATAGCTGTTGAGTACTTCTGCGAATTTGACATATCGTTCCTTGTGTTCCTGCATTCCGTGGACAACAAAGACTGAAGCTTTTACTTCTCCTTCCGGACGGTAGATCCGGAACCATGAGTTCTGATTAAACATGATATTTCGCTCCTTAATTAAGTGATTTCATTGTATCATATCGCTAGTAGAAAGAGGTCCATATGAAAACTTGCGGAATCACGGCGGAATATAATCCGTTTCACAACGGCCATAAATACCAGATTGAAGAAGCACGCAGACGCAGCGGCTGTGATGCAGTCATTGTCGTAATGTCAGGCAATTTCGTTCAAAGAGGTGAACCGGCGATTATTGATAAATGGAAGCGTGCAGAAGCAGCCATCAGAGGCGGTGCCGATTTAGTCATTGAGCTTCCGTACATCTATGCAACCCAAAGTGCATCCGCATTTGCACATGGTGCCGTATCCCTGCTAAAACTTGCCGGGGTATCTTCCATCTGCTTCGGCAGTGAATGCGGAAATCTTGAGAATCTGCAGGATATCGCGGACACCCCTGTCAATCCCGATCATCTTCACATGTCCATGGATCAGGGCATGTCTTTCCCGAAGGCATATAGTCTTCTGACCAGCGAAATGAAACCTAATGATATTCTTGCCGTATCTTATCTGAAGGAACTGAAGGGGACGGATATCGAACCCATCGCCATCCAGAGAACATCCAATTATCTTTCCACGGAAATGCATCCTTCTGCCAGTGCTCTGGCCATTCGCACAGCAATGCACGATGGCGGTGAATATGCTGATTCCACTCCTATGACCGACATCCTGAAAGAATCTGTTCCTGTTTATCTTGAACAATATTATCCCTATATCAGAACATATCTTCTGACATCCGATCCGGTACGTCTGGCCCAGACTTTCCTTTTTACGGAAGGCATTGAGAATCATCTGATCCGATGTGCAAAGGCAAACAGCACATTCAAGGGTTTCATGAGAGATGCTGTCACTTATCGTTATACAGCCGGAAGAATCCGCAGATGTCTGCTGCAGGCAATTGTTCAGACAACAAAGGAAGAAGTCAGAAAACTGCCGGCTCTGGATACACTGCGTGTTCTTGCCTTCAATGAAACAGGACGTCAATGGCTGCATGATATGCGCAAATCCGATGTCCGTATTGCCAGCAGATTTGCGGATGTACCCTACCCCTGGCGTGTGATGGAATACAGATCCTCACTGATGTACACCAGCGTCATGGAAGAAGCTGAGCGTGAACGTCTGCTGAATCTGGAAATCAGAGGAGCACATTTTGTTAAGTAATCAAACACAGGAGTGAAAGCTCCTGTGTTTTTCTGTTCAGCAGAAAGAAAAAACCGCGTTTCCACGCGGTTTGTCTTACTGATACTTATTCTTCGATGATTACGTTAGTGTAAACCTTGTTTACATCATCAGCGTCATCGAGCATGTCCATCAGCTTATGATATGCTTCAATGTCTTCCGGAGAAGTCAGTGTTACATATTCATTCGGCAGCATTGTTGTTTCGCATGTTTCGAATTCAACGCCGGGGATGAACTTTTCGATTGCATCCTGACCCTTACCGAAGTCTGTGAATGCTGTCTTGACAGTCATAACACCATCTTCAACAGTCATATCCTGTACATCAACTTCAGCTTCCATCAGGCAATCCAACATTGCTTCTTCATCTTCATAAGGGAAAACGAAGAGGCCAACATTTTCATAACCGAAGGATACTGCACCGGCATTAGCCATCTTGGAACCCTTGGACTTGTTGAATGCTGTCTTAACTTCTGTATAGGAACGGTTTGTGTTATCTGTCAGACAGTCAATAATAATTGTACTGTTGCCAGGACCGAAACCTTCATAACGTGCTTCTGTATAGTTGTCGTCGTCTCCGCCCTTTGCCTTATCAATAGCTCTCTTGATAACATCTGCGGGTACCTGGTTCGACTTAGCCTCGGCGATCTTTCTTCTGAGCGCCAGGTTCATATCCGGATCAGGAACACCGTTCTTTGCTGCGATATAAAGTTCTTTTCCGAATCTGGAATACAGCTTGGACTTCTTTGCCGCTGTCTTAGCCATAGAGGCAGCGCGGACTTCATGTGCTCTTCCCATGTTGGATACCACCCTTCTTTAAAAAATCAACGTACGTATTATAGCAAAAGCATATTTAGATGTGAAGAAAATTTGCTTTCGATTATTTCCGCTCCTTTTCAATGAAGAACACCTCTGCACCGAAATCCTGAGGCACGCGAATATCCTTATTGTAGCCGCTTCCGTTATATACAGTATTCAGCTGAATGCCATAATTCAAAGCTCTGCCGGAGCATTTCATATGCATTGCCGGAAGCACAGCACCGCATGATCCATCTTCCTCTTCGCAAAGTGTACCCGCCATCTTCGCAGCCTGATACAGATGAGATCCGGACGCAATCGGAAGTACAGCATGACGTGATACAGCGGTATATGCACTGCTGTGATCAAGTCCGGGAACACGCATCTTTTCATAGCCGGATGCTGCTCTCAGCACGCGTCTGAACACACCGGATACTGCAGTGTTCTGATCATCTGATACAACCGCAAAGGATTCGTGTGCGGCATCCGTCATACCACGGACAAACTGTCCGTACTGCAGTGTCTTTCTATGTTCCTTATACCATTTGATCTGCTCTGCGATTTCCTTCTTCTCGGTTTCCGTAAGAATTGTAAGATCCAGTTCATAGCCAAGCAGACCGAATGCAGAAACAGCAAATCTTGTTGTCAGAGGTACCTCGCGCATGGTCTGGGCATTAGGAATTGCGGATACATGTGCACCCATCGTACTCTGCGGATACAGATAGCTTGCACCCTTCTGAATATCCAGTCTTTCAATTGCATCTGTATCATCGGATGTCCAGATCTGCGGGGAGAAGCACATCATCCCTGCGTCAAAACGATTGCCGCCGGATGAGCAGGATTCAAACAGAATATGAGGTCGCGGACCGAATACACGTTCCAGCACTTCGTAAAGACCAAGAATGTATCTGTAGTCAAAAGCACCGTCTTCGCCTACCATATGACGGTTCATATCCCATTTCACATAGTCA
>JAZUHS010000183.1:0-6566 GCA_045641845.1 Bulleidia sp.
TTTACAAATCCTATTCACTTTTCAAAGAACTGTGGAAGCCAGCTATGCAAACTCAGGAACATTTCAGAGAATTCCCGGGAATTCTCTGAAATCACTTGATTTCTATATAGTTAGCTCATTTCTTTTGATGATGTTATAATTCATCCATCAGGAGGATTTATCACATGTGCATTTTCTGTGAAATCGCTGCCGGCAGAATTCCCGGCAAAGTCGTATATGAAGATGAGGATGTTATTGCCATTCTCGATCTTTCTCAGGTTACTTTAGGACATACACTGGTTATGCCCAAGCAGCATACAGCCAACATCATTGAGGCTGATGAAGATACTGCCGTAAAGTGCATGAAAGTCGTTCATAAGCTTTCCAGACAGATTGTAAAGAATACAGGTGCTGCCGGATGCAACATTCTGAATAACTGCGGTACAGCCGCAGGTCAGACTGTAGAACATCTGCACTTCCATATCATTCCCCGCTACAGCGAAGAAGATTCTGTAAGCATTGAGTTCGGTTCCAATCAGCTGGATCTGGATGAAGTACTTGCAAAAGTAAAGGGCTGATCCTATGACTGAGGCACGTTACTACGTACAAAATCCGTATGCTCCGGAACCGAATCAGCCGCCGCGTTTCGGTACAGCTGTGGTGATCTGTGCCGAAGGCAGAATTCTTCTTGAACAGAGAAGAGATAATCTGCGTTGGGGTATTGTCTCCGGTGATATCCATGCCAATGAAACATTCCGCATGTGTGCGATCCGCCGTACATTTACCGAAACAGGAATTCATCTGCGTGATGAACAGCTGAAGGAAATCCGAACCTTCGATGATCCAAGTCGTATCGTTTCATTCTTTGAAGGCAATATCTACAGACTGATTCACATCGCCTTCTATGCGGATCTGAAGGAAATTCCGGAAACTGTATGCGGCAAGCAGAGTGTGCAGCTGAAATGGGTGGAATTCAAGGATCTTGAAGATTATGAACTGGTTGTTACACATCAGGAAATCATTGAGGAATATCTGAAGATCAAGAAACTCCCCTATTCCGTGATGCCCCATCAGCGGACTCGTTCCTGCTGAATCCATCAGAAACTAAAAACCGGCAGACGCCGGTTTTTACTTTATTCAGCTTTAAGTCTTTTCAGCATGACCTGACGGGCCATGTTTTCAATCGTATCATCCAGTTCGGCAAGCTCTACTTTGCCATAACGCTTTTTCAGTGCTCGCTTGATGATGGTATCGGCAATCTTCGGATTCTTCGGCAGCAGCGGGCCATGCATGTATGTTGCGATGACCTGATCATTCATAAAACCTTCAAAGCCTGCTCCATAGGCATTTCCGTGGCCTGAGAGCACTCTTCCGAAGGGAGATGATACATTCTTCGTCTGACCGCCATGGTTCTCAAAACCGACTACTTTGACCTTTTCGCCTTCGATCATTGCTTCCACAGCGATATTGCCGATGCAGCGGTGACCGCGGTCGGTACTTTCCGTGTAGTAGTCAAAGAAACCAAGACCGTCCACAACAACACCATCCTGATCCTTGTAATACTTGCCGAATAACTGATAGCCGCCGCAGATCAGCAGCAGAGCTGTACCGGAAGAGATTGCTTCCGCGATCTGTTCCTTACGGGAAAGAAGATCTTCAAATACAAGATTCTGTTCACGGTCGGCGCCGCCGCCCATGAAGAACAGATCATAATCCGCAATATTGCGCTCTTCACCAAGTGTGCATGTATCCACGATACACTCAATGCCTCTCTTTTCTGCACGTCTGCGCAGAACTTCAATATTGCCCTTATCACCATACAAGTCCATCAGATCATGGTACATCCATAAAATTCTGAGATTCATCATTTTTCAGCCACCTTTCTCAGAATACCGCGGGTCGGGTGCAGAGCTGTATATGTCGCAATGACATAGCTTTCCAGATCTGCCTGATCCAGCCAGCGGATTGCTTCTGTGCTGTCTTCAATTACCTGAATGCGATCTTCCAGACCTTCATATTTCAGGCGCAGTGCCATGTCATACGCACGATCACCGGTACAGATGATCTTCTGTACTTCCGGCACATTCAGACGTTCAAAATGCGCATCCCAGATCCAGGATACATCATGACCATCCTGATCTCTGTCATTCAGAAAAATGCAGATATTCTTTTCACCAGGTTCATTGATGATGTACTTCATGACTTCATTGGCACCGGTAGGATTCTTGACCAAATTGATGACACAGGGCTTTGTCAGTTCATATCTTTCATTTCTGCCTTCCTTCATTTCGAAAGTGGCAAAGACATGATTGGCTGCTTCATAATCCAGCTTCAGCGTCTTCATCAGTGTCAGAACAGCTGCGCAGTTATATGTAGCGTAGATCGTATTCATGAAAGCATCGAAGTCTCTGCCTTCAGCGTGGAATGTTTCCTTTTCAAAATCAATATTGTCTACAAGTACATCCGGAACAATACGGCCATAGCCATCATATTCACAGGCAAAGCGGCCGATATGGGAATACTGATAGTATTCATACTTCAGCGGTCTGCCGCAGCGGGGACAGAACTTGCCTTCAGATGCTTCATCGGTAATCTTCTTGCTGTCACGGTACGGACCGACAGAGAAGTAATGTGCCTTCGCCTGCTTGGCAGCATCGGCAATTCTCAGAACATTGGGATCATCGCCATTCAGGATCAGATCACCTGTAAAGTCCTGCGTTACTTCCATGATCTTGCGGATAATCGTTTCCATTTCACCGGCACGGTCCAGCTGATCACGGAAGAAATTGTTTACGACAAGATGTGTCGGATGAAGATTTCTGAACTGTCTGTATACAGTCAGTTCATCAACTTCTATTACGGCAGCATCTGCCTGAATCACGAAATTGCTGTCGGAGTTGCACGCCAGCAATGTCGCAATACCGACGTTGAGGTTATCACCGCGGCGGTTGTTGATGACCTTCAGACCTGCCGCACGCAGAGATTCCGCAATAAGATTTGAAGTTGTTGTCTTGCCGTTGGTTCCGGTCACAATCACGACGATACCGGGCATTTTGAATTTACTGATGAAATTCTTATCCATGCGGATCGCCAGTTCACCGGGAAAGGAGCCGCCTCTGCCCATATGGCTGAGGATCGCATGAGCCAGCTGAACAATTTTCAGTCTGATATCCATAGTTATTTATTCTCCGTATACTTCGGCTTATAGAACTGTCTGTTATCCAGAGCAAACAGCTTCGGTGTCCATGTTCCGGGCTGTACAGCACCAAGAGCCTGCTTGAGCGTATTCATACGGGCATCAAGATTATCAATCATGCTGAGTACTTCCGCTTCCTGCAGCAGCGGCAGAACGGGAGAACCGAATTCATAATGACCATGATGGGAAAGCACCATGTGGTGCAGCAGAATTGCTTCTTCTTCACTTTCCATATTCAGCTTTTCAGCAACTTCCGTAAGCCAGCCGTTGGCCAGAGAGATATGGCCTTCCAGCTTGCCTTCAAGTGTATATTCCGTTGTCACCGGACCGCTCATTTCAGCAGTCTTGCCGACATCGTGAATCAGTGCACCTGCGATCAGAAGATCACGGTCCAGCTGCGGGTAATGTGCCGCAACAGTATCCGCCATTTCCGCCATGCTGAGGGAATGCTCACTCAGACCGCCCAGGAAGTTATGATGGATACGAGAAGCTGCGGGAAAGGAGAAATACTTTTCACCCACATAATCAACCATACCCTCTACAAGTTTTCTGTACTTTTCATTGCGGATGGAAGCGATGAAAGCATCCAGTTTGTTCTTTCTTTCCAGTTCGGGAATCTCACTGGCAATGACAAAATTTGCCATGTCATATGTAGAAGGATCTGCCTCTTCAACCTTATTGATTCGCAGCTGCAGACTGCGGTTGTACAGCAGTACTTCAAATGTGAATCTGAGAATAGAACCGACACGGATACGTTCTGCATCTTCCGGCTTCACATCCCAGAACTTACCTTCGATTGTGCCGCTGTTATCCTGTACAACGACAGTCAGATAAGGAGCTCCCTTGGTTGTTGTACCGTTTCTGACTTCCTTTACAAGCAGAGGAATGCTCAGTCTCTGCTTTTCCTGTAATTCACTGATCTTAATCATCATCCACCTCCATTGCATCTATTATGGCGTAGATATCGCCCTCGCTGTATCCCTGTACAGCGCAGTAACGGAAGATGCGGTTTCGCAGCATGCTTCCGGAGTATTTCTTTTCATAACGGCGCTTGGCCTTTTCCGCACACTTCTGCAGATTGTCAATCTCACGTGATTCACTGGATGTGTAATCCGCTTCCTGAGCAACTTCTTCCGCAATTGCAGAAGAATATCCCTGTTCAATCAGCTTCATACGCACCATGTTTCTGATCTTGCGCACAGAGTCACTGCCATGTGTACGGATTACCTTCTCGGCATAGCGGAAGGCATTTGCTTCTTCATCGGTAATGTTATCATCGAGGAGCTCTTCGATCATCTCTCTTCTGATACCGTGACGCTGAATAGTACGGATAATCTTTTCCCTGCCCATCAGCATGTTCCGGCAATGATCAATCATATTCAATGTAAAGCGCTTATCATCAATGAAATGCTTTTCCTCAAGCTTTTCAATGATTTCCTCTCGCGTCATTTCATCGCATTCTGTATTGCCGATCAGCCAGTCTTCTATTTCCTTGCGGGAACGATCCTTATAGGAAATGCGGTTCAGACACTTCTGGAATGCCAGAGTACCCTCTTCACGCTCCTGCAGAGCCTGTATCGTCTTAATGCCGATACGGCCGTTTTCACGGATGCCGAAGTTGTAGTAGTCATCAATGCTAAGCTGTACCTTCACCTCTTCACCGCGGTCAGATACAAGCTTCATCTTGACGATATTGCCCTTGATCCTGACTTCTTCTACTGTCAGGCGATTGTGATAATCATTGATCACACGATTGTAGACTACTTCTACGCGCTGTCCGAAGATCTCCGCAGAATACGGGATAACCCTCTCCAGACACGCTTCTTTCATGCGGATGGACTGTGCTTCATCTCTGTTGGCAAAAGCGCTCAGAAGCTCTGAAAGGTCGTTTTCCCCTTCAAAATACCAGCCGGTAACACCGGTCTCAATCAGTTTCTCCAGCACTTCGTCACGACGTGCAAACAGCGGCAGACCGGAAGCCATGGCTTCGATGAATGTCATGCCCTGCGTCTCACTCAAAGAAGCACTGATAAAGGCATTGGCTGCACGGTAATAGTCAGGTACAAGTTCTGAAGGCTTAGGACCCGCACTTTTGACATGATCACCGACATTCATATCAGCAATCAGCTGACGGATATGTTCAAGATCAGGACCGCCGCCGACAATCAGCAGATAAATCTCCGTGCCCTTGCTTAATGCTTCCGCAAAACCTCTGATCACAAGATCAAGTGACTTTTCTTCAGCAATGCGGCCGACATAGATTACCAGCGTTGCATCTGAAGGAATACCGAATTCAGAACGAATTTCAGCACTGCGCGCAGGATCCAGATGATCAGGTGAAAAGGAATCCAGAGGCAGACCCGTCGGAATAACATCAATCTCTCTGCGGATACGATAGCGCAGAAGCATGTCCTTAGTCTTGCGACTGGGCGCAATGACTTCCATGGAACTGTCACCATACAGTTTGCTGAGCTTTGCGACAGCCCCCTTTACAACAGAATCCACTGCATTTGAATGAATCAGATTCACGTAATGCGTATAGTCTTCATAAGTTGTGTGATATGTAGAAACAAGCGGGATCTCCAGCTGCTTCGCACAGATTCTGGCGAAAATACCAACGCCGAATTCTGTCTGTACATGAATCACATCCAGATCCAGCTTTCTAACTTCGTCGAAACCGTGCATATGCATCGGCATTGTCGCTACGTATCCGTATAGAAATGAGAGTTCCATTCCTGCCAGACGCAGTACCTTGTGGTCATCATCCCATCTGGCATGACCTACTCCGGCACGTGTCGTAATGACAAAAACCTCATGTCCCATTTTCTCAAGCTGATTCCGAAGGATATATGTACTGTTTGCCACGCCGTTAAGTTCCGGCGGGAATGTATCAGAGAATAATCCGATTCTCATAAACCCTCCATTGTATATATTCTCAGGTTAAATACAGATTCCACGAAAAAAACGCATATTCAACCAAGAATACCACGGTATTATACATTCCCGATTACACGTGGCGCAATCGCTACGTCATTTAATAAGGGATTCATAATAACTCTGTACAGAGCATTAGAAAAAGGTGCAGCACCTTGCGGTACTGCACCTCAATAATTCAGATCAGTGAATTATTCTTCGTTCTGGAGCTTTTCCTTTGTCTTCAGCTTCTTGTAACGGATCTGAGCATCGCTGAGTGTCTTAGCGAACATCTGATCAGCTACTTCCTGACCTCTGAGCTTAGGCAGGTTGAAGTAACGAGCTTCGTTCATCAGGAATGCATTGAACTTTGTCCAATCGGGTTCCTTGGAATCGATTGTGAGCGGCTTTTCCTTTCTCGGATCGAAACGATACAGAGTTGTGTAACCGCAAGCTACAGCATTCTTCTGGATGATAG
>JAZUHS010000184.1:0-23857 GCA_045641845.1 Bulleidia sp.
CCGTAAGACCAGTCTGGATGAACTGCCGCAGCTCTTCAATATCCTTTTCGGTTCCTTATCTGTCATCGGTCCGCGTCCGATTGTTGAAGAGGAAACAAAGATTTATGGCGATGAAATCGGCAAGCTTTTGTCAGTTAAGCCGGGTTTAACAGGCTATTGGCAGGCGTATGCCCGCAATAACGCAACATACGAAAGCGGTGAACGTCAGAAGATGGAAATGTACTACGTTGATCATCAGAGTCTCTGGCTGGATGTGAAGATCTTCTTCAAGACATTCGCTTCCGTACTGAAGAAGGAAGGTGCACAGTAATGACAAAGAATATTAAAGTATTTATTGCCTGTCATAAGCAATGTGATGTACCTGAAGATTCTCTTTACCTGCCTCTGCATGTCGGTGCTGCCGGCAAAGATGCAATCGGCTTTGAAAGAGATGATTCCGGAGACAATATCAGCACAAAGAATCCTGTCTTCTGTGAACTGACAGGTCTGTACTGGGCATGGAAGAATCTGGACTGCGACTATCTTGGACTTTCCCACTATCGCAGATACTTCACAATGAAGAGCGGTTCTCAGCAGAAACAACTGGGTCAGCTGGCCAGTGTTCTTTCCACTGCCGAAGCTGAAAAGCTGTTAGCTTCCTATAAGGTACTCGTACCGAAGAAGAGAAGATACTACATTGAGTCTGTGTATTCTCACTATTCGCATACATTCGATGGCCATCAGCTGGATGAAGCTCGTCGTCTGCTGGAAGAAAAGTGTCCTGAATATGTTGAAGACTATGATCGCTTCATGAAGGGCACAAGCGCATATATTTTCAACATGTATATCATGGAGAAGTCTTTATCCGATGCCTACTGCGCTTGGGTTTTCGACATTCTCTTCGAACTGGAAAAGAAAATCGACATCTCCGGTATGACAGCCTTTGAGGCCCGCTATGCTGGCCGTGTAAGTGAACGTCTGTTCAATGTCTGGCTGATGCATCAGATCAGAACAGGTGTGCTGAATAAGAAGGATGTTCATGAAGTTCCTTATCTCTATATGGGCAAGGTAGACTGGCCCAGAAAGATTAAGTCCTTCCTTGCCGCAAAGCTGCTTCACAAGAAGTATGACAAGAGTTTCTGATATGGATAACAAAGGCAGAGTAAGCATCATTGTGCCGATGCACAATGGTGAAAAGTTCATCGCGGATGCAATCCATTCCGTTCTTGCACAGACATATCAGAATTTTGAACTGATCATCGTAGATGATGGTTCTACAGACAACGGCTGTGCGGTTGTAGAAGAGTTCGAGGATGAAAGAATCCAGCTGATCCGTAAGGAAGATGGCGGTGTTTCCGCAGGACGCAACTGTGGCCTGGATCACGCGCAGGGAGAATTCGTTTCTTTTCTGGATGCGGATGATGCCTATGATCCGCAGTATCTTGAAAAACTGATCAATGCTGTTGGTGAGGATGACTGCGCTGTGTGCAGCTTCAAGTACGTCATGATGGATGAAAACAGAAGGGAATCTCTGAACACATTCCATCAGTCCGGATCTGTTAGTATTGCTGAACTGATGCAGAACTTCTGGCAGAACTATTCCGCTTATATCTTCAATCCCTGCTGGAACAAGCTCTACAGAAAGAGCATCCTGGATGAATATCAGGTAAGGTTTCCTTTAGGACAGTACATGGGTGAAGATGTCATGTTCAACTTTACCTATATGAACCATTGTCATTCCTTTGCACTGGTTCCGGATCATCTGTATCTGTATTCCCGTTATGCTGCTCAGACAGTGCAGAAGTCCAATCCTGCCTACTATGACAATATCCGCACTATGTATATGGAAATCAGAAAACTGCTGGAGACATACAGCGTATGGCCGCAGTGTTCCGCTGAATACTACAATCGCTATCTTGTCGACCTGAAGCGTGCAGTATCCAAGGCATCTCAGGCGACTATTTCCACTGCAGAAAAAGCTGCGATTATCCGCAGGCTGGAAGCAGATGAAATGACTAAGCAGACGATCAGCGGCCGCAGCGATCTGCTGTCACGTCTTCTGCGTATGCGCGTGGTATATGGCTTCATTGCTGTGTATACACTGCATGGCACATTGAAAAAGATGAGAGCTAAGCACTAAGGTCCTGATGGGCCTTTTTGTGCAAAATGAAGCCGAAGATCGGGTACTTTGTGGTTAGAAAATGTGAAGTTCTGCACCTTCACGGCTTCGTTCGCCACTGCTCATAAAAATCGGTATAATATAGCAGTTCATCGAATGTGAGGTGAGTAATGATGAAAAAAGTACTGATCGGATTCATGTCCAATGCGCGTGGCTCCGGTATCACAACTTATCTGATGAATGTTCGTTCTGCTTTGCAGAAGGAAAATGTTAAAACTGATTTTCTGACCTCAAAACCTCTGGATGATGCCTTTGTGCAGGAACTGGCGGAAATGGGATCAGATGTATATCTGATTACAGGCATGAAGCATCCTGTAAAGCAGTTCAGACAGATGAAGAAGATCATGGCGGATCACCAGTATGATGCGGTATATCTGAATATTTCCGAGGCTTTCAATTCCATCGGTGTCCTCGCTGCCAAAGCAGCACATATTAAAAAGATTGTTGTGCACAGTCACAGTTCAGGTGTAGATGAAGAAAACGATCTCAAGCGTTTCATCCGTCGCAGCATTCACGAACTGGCAAAATACACAATCATGCCTATGGCTACAGATTATTACACATGTTCATTACGAGCAGGGCAGTGGCTGTATCCTTCCTGGTGTGTGAAGAGTGATCACTTCCGCATCATCAATAACGCGATCAATATCGAGAAATACAGATTCAATCCGGAAGTGCGTGAACGCGTGCGTGCCGAGAATGGTCTGACAGATAAAAAGGTCATCGGTTTCGTCGGTAACTTTGCTTATGTAAAGCGAGTTGACTTCATTGTGGAAATCGGTGAAGAACTGAGCAGACGCTCTGATCAGTATGTAACTCTAATGGCAGGCAACGGTAAGAAGTTCAGCCGCATCAAGGAAATGGTAGCGGAAAGAAAACTTGAGAATACCGTTCGACTGCTGGGCAATCGTGATGATGTCAGTGAACTGATGCAGGCAATGGATGTTCTGCTTCTTCCTTCACGCTTTGAAGGACTGCCGTTTGTGGCGATTGAATCACAGGCTGCAGGACTTCCGACACTGCTCAGTGACAGTATTTCCCCGGAAACTTCCATTTCCGATCTCTGCGAATTCGTCAATGTGAACGGATCTGTTCAGGAGTGGGCAGATCATGCAGCTGCATGCTGTGAAAGGGAACGCAAAGAAGCGGTGCTGGATACATCAAAGTACTGTGCGGATGCTGAGGAATTAGGCAGACGCTTTGTACAGGATTTCCTCAAAGATATCTGAAAATAAACGAATATAACAGACATGGTTATAAAATAAACATGTCTTGAAGAATATAGACAGGAGATTGAACACTATGAAAAAAGTAGGTGTCATCAGCTATAACATTTATGGCAACTTTACAAATTACGGCTCAGCACTGCAGTCCTGGGCTCTGCATACAGCAATTCGCAAGACAGGAGGTTCTCCGGTACTGGTGGACTACTGTCCCGATGTTCTTGCGGATAAGGATCCACTGAATCCTTTCGGAAACATGTGGGATCAGGATGCGGAATCCCGCCGCATGTGTGAACTGACTATGCCGGCAATCCGTGAGAACTATAAGAAGTTCGATGACTTCTATACAAACCGTTTCTACAGAACACCGGTGAAATATACTTCCGCAAATTTCAATGACGTCATGAAGGATGAAAACCTGGATGGCTTTGTCTGCGGCAGTGACACAATCTTCTGCATGGATGAATTCGGCTGTGATGACGGTTTCTATGCAAACTATGACTGCATGAAGAAGAATTCTGTATCCTATGCAGCAAGCTTCGGTGACATCACATTGTCTGAAGAACACTGTGCTCTGCTCAACGATCGTCTTCAGAACTTCAATGCACTGGGTATTCGTGAAGATATGATGATTCCCTATATCAAGGAACATTCTGATGTACCGGTTCAGAGAGTTGTAGATCCTACACTGCTTCTTGAAGCAGAAGAATATGAATGCATTACGGAACAGAAGCGTCTGATTGAAGAACCTTATCTGCTCTACTATTCCAGACGTTATTCTCCTGTGATGGAAAAGTATGTTATTGATCTGGCTGCGAAGAATGGCTGGAAGGTTGTGGAAATCAGCCTTCGTGCAACCAATGCAGACCTGGGTCATCGTATGTACTACGAAGCAGGTGTAGAGGAATTCCTCTCTCTGGTAAAGCATGCGGAATTCGTTGTTACCAACTCCTTCCATGGCATGATCTTCTCCGTTCAGTTCAGAAGACCGTTTGTCATCTTCTCACGTGAACAGTGCAACGATAAGATTGAGGAAATCCTGAAGCTCTTCGGCTTATCCGATCATATGTTTGTAAACGGTACAGAAGAATATCACGAAATCGACTACACAGCCGTACATGATCGCATTGCGGCTGCACGTACAAAGTCCGCTGCCTTCCTGAAGAAGGAACTGGATGAATACATTGAAGGTAAAGCAGAATGAAAGGTTATCTGAATAACGGTAATAAAACAGAATGTTTCGGCTGTGAAGCGTGTGTACAGGTCTGCCCGAAGCAGGCTCTGGCCATGGTTGAGGATCATGAAGGATTCCGTTATCCTCATCTTTCCGCTTCCTTATGCATTCACTGCAATGCCTGCCATACAGCATGTCCGAAAGAACATATGCCTGAAGCATATCTGGAAGACAAGTATGCCTTCGGCGGATACCATGTTGATCAGAAAGTACGTTTCAACAGTACTTCCGGCGGTGCATTCTCTGCAGTTGTAGATGCATTCTGCGATGAGAACTATGTCATTTTCGGTGCTGAAGCTAAGGGACTGAAGGTTTTCCACAGCTATATTACAGATAAGAAGGATCTCGAAAAATTCAGAAAGTCCAAGTACTCCCAGAGTGCCATCGGCAATTCCTATAAGGAAGTCTGTAAGTTCCTTGCGGAAGGAAAGAAAGTGCTCTTCTCCGGTACTCCCTGTCAGATCGCAGCTCTGAAGACTTCTGTGAAGAATATGGATCAGACCAACCTGCTTACTGTTGAAGTTGTATGCGAAGGTGTACCCAGCCCGCATTATGTACGTAAGCTGGATGAACACCTGAAGCAGAAACATGGTGCCGGTATCGAGGAAATTGATTATCGTTATACAGATCACAGCTGGTTCCGTTTCAGCAATGACGGCAATGAAAAGGTATCTCCGATTCCTGCCGGCAAGTGGGATTTCCAGGTGATGAGAATCAAGCTGGCAGGAAAGAAGAAGGCACTGAAGAAGGATCGCTGGGGCAATCCATTCTGGTCTATCTGGCTCAATCATCTGATGAGCAGACCTTCCTGCTATGAATGTCCGTTTGCCCATGCCGCAAGATCTGCGGATATCACATTGGGTGATCTCTGGGGTGTGCATTTATACTGTCCGGAACTGTATGGAAACAACAGCGGTGCTTCTCTGATTGTTGCTAATACACCGAAGGGTAAGAAAATTACAAAGAAAGCGGAAGAATACATGGCCGGTCATGAACTGCAGTTCGAGCAGGCACAGAAGTATCAGGCACCGATGCGCAAGCATATTAATGGCAATCCTGATCGTGAAGCCTTCATGGCAGACCTTGAAAGTGATATGTCTTACAGCAAACTGACGCGCAAGTGGGCGAAGAACCCTTCACCTAAGCTGCTGTGGCAGAAATATATCTGGGGTAACCGTCAGGTTATCGCCATGTGGAATCTGAAAAACAGATCCGAGAAATAAAGAGGTAAAGAAATGCTGAATTTTACAGTAGGTCCGGTCATGTCCGGTGATGCTGTTCGTGCCATTGGCGCTGAACAGGTTCCTTACTTCAGAACAGCAGAATTTTCTGAAGTAATGTTTGAAAACGAAAAACTGATGAAGAAGTTTGCCAAGGCTTCCGATGATTCCAAGGTTGTCTTTATTACAGGTTCCGGTACTGCTTCCATGGAAGCAGTCATCATGAATACATTAACAGGCAATGACAAAGCAATCGTAGTAAATGGCGGTTCCTTCGGTCAGAGATTTGTCGAACTGTGCCAGATTCATGAAGTTCCCTGTTCTGAGATTAAGCTTGAAATCGGCAAGGCTCTGAAGCCTGAAATGCTGGAAGAATATGAAGGCAAGGGTTATACAGCATTTGTTGTCAACCTGCATGAAACATCCACAGGTGTTCTCTATGATCTTGATCTGATCAGTGCTTTCTGCAAGCGCAACGGTCTGTTCCTGATCGTGGACGCAATCAGTGCCTTCCTGGCAGATGAGATCAATATGGTGGAAAAGGGTGTCGATGTCATGATCACAGGTTCCCAGAAGGCACTTGCATGTCCTCCCGGTATTTCCGTTATCGTTCTTTCTCCTAAGGCAGTGGAACGTGTAAACAATAACGATCCTAAGTGCATGTATCTGAATCTGAAGAGTGCATTGAAGAATATGGAACGTGGACAGACTCCGTTTACTCCTGCTGTCGGTATTCTGCTTCAGATCAACGAAAGACTGAAGGAAATCGATGCTGCGGGTGGTGTTGAAGTGGAACAGAAGCGTACAGCTGATCTGGCTGCGGACTTCAGAGAAAAGATCAAGGATATGCCTTTTGAACTGGTATCCGAATCTCCTTCCAATGCCGTAACACCTCTGCATCCGCTGAATGCAAGTGCAAATGATATCTTCCTGACACTGAAGGATGAATATGGTATCTGGGTATGCCCCAATGGCGGTGCAACAAAGGATACAATCTTCAGAGTTGGTCATATCGGTGCATTAACACCGGAAGATAACACAACTCTGGTAAATGCAATGAAAGACATGATGAAGAGAGGTCTCATCTGATCTCTTAAGTAGTTAAGGAGAGTGCCGCATGACAAAAGTAATTACATACGGGACATATGATTTACTGCATTTCGGTCACATCAGACTTCTGGAACGTGCAAAGGCTCTGGGTGATTATCTGATCGTCGGTGTCACTGCCGATGACTTTGATAAGACGCGAGGCAAGATCAACGTACAGCAGTCACTGATGGAACGTGTGGAAGCAGTCCGCGCAACCGGAATCGCAGATGAGATTATCATCGAAGAATATGAAGGTCAGAAAATCGATGATATCAAGCGTTATGAAGTAGATATCTTTACTGTCGGTTCTGACTGGGTTGGTAAGTTTGATTATCTGAATGAATACTGCAAGGTTGTATATCTGGAAAGAACAGAAGGTATTTCCAGCACAGAATTGCGTACGGAAAAGAGAAAGATCCGTCTTGGCTTTGTCGGTGATGTCATGAGCGTATGCAAGTTCGTCAATGAAAGCTCCTATGTCAACGGTCTGGAAAAGGCTGCTGTATGTACTTCCAATCCGGAAGTTGTACAGTCTCTGGATTCTTTTGATGGACTTGTAACAGACAATTATGATCAGATGCTGGAAGCTGTTGATGCAGTCTACATTGTATCTGTACCCGGTTCTCACTATGAAAATATCAGAAAGGCACTGCAGAGCGGCCGCCATGTGCTGTGCGAATCACCGGTTGCCCTGAGTGTTGATCAGTTTGAAGAACTGAATCAGCTGGCAAGAGAGAAGAACTGCATCCTGATGGATTCCATCAAGACGGCATATTCTACAGCCTATACAAGACTGCTTCTGCTGGCGAAGTCCGGCAAGATCGGTCAGATCGTATCCATTGATGCGACTGCGACAAGCCTTGCGGATTATTCCAGATTATCCGCGAATGGCTTCAATACATCGTGGAATTCCCTGTGTTCATGGGGGCCTACAGCGATGTTACCGGTATTCCAGATGCTGGGTACGCAGTACAATACCAAGCACATCACTTCCATGATTGCCAATAAAGAGAACATGTTCGATCTGTTTACAAAGATTGACTTTGTATATGACAATGCCGTCGCTTCCATTAAGGTAGGTAAAGGTGTGAAGTCAGAAGGTGAACTGATCGTATCCGGCACAAGCGGATATATCTATGTACCTGCGCCCTGGTGGAAGACTGACTATTTTGAAGTTCGATACGAAAATCCTGCGAACAATAAGCGCTATTTCTATCAGCTGGATGGGGAAGGTATCCGTTATGAACTGGTTGCTTTTGTAAAAGCAATTCAGTCCGGTAAAGTCAGCACATATCTGGAACAGAATGTCGCTGCAGAAATCTGCAGAGTTGTCGAAGATTATTACAACGGCAGGGATCTGACGATCCTTGGCGATAAATAAAAAGAGAAAGGACAGGAAAAGTATGGCAAAAGAAAATGTGACTCTGCTGAGTCATCAGGAAATTCAGGAACAGCTGTATCGAATCCTGTGCTCCTTTGATGATTACTGCAGAAAGCATGAAATCAGATATTATCTGTGTGCAGGTACATTGCTTGGCGCAGTCCGTCATCAAGGTTTCATTCCCTGGGATGATGATATTGATGTCATCGTTCCCCGTCCTGATTACATGAAGCTGATTGAATGTACAAAGAAGGAACCAATCGCTGAGCATCTGGATTTCATCTGCTTCGAAAACGGCAAGTTTGACGTTCCTCATGGCAAAGTCATTGATGAAAGAATTGCCGTGGAAGAAGAAGTCATTACGATGGATAACTTCCTGTGGATTGATGTCTTCCCTGTGGATGGTCTGCCTGCGGATCATGAAACTGCCGTCAGCATGATGAATAAAGGTCATGAACTGAAGTATAAGAATGCATTAACAGTTGCTCCGATCGGCAGCGGCCGTACTCTGACCAAGGCGGTCGTCAAAATCCCGGTACTGACAGTGATGCATCTGGTACGTCTGATCAAGGGCAAGCGCTACTTCACTCAGCAGATTCAGGATATGTGCAATCAGTATGACTATGATCAGGCGGAAATGGTAGGTATTCTTGCCGGTGACGGTGTGAAGTCGATGCATGTGCGTGCGAAGATGGAAAACAGCAGTACAGCAAAATTCAACGACAGAGATTTCCCGATTCCCGGAGACTGGGACGAATACATGAAGGCACTGTACGGCAATTACATGCAGCTGCCTCCGGAGAACAAACGTGTCGATCATAAGATGAAAGTATGGTTTGTGAAATGAGCGGTGGAAACATCGCTTTTTTCTTTCGGCATGGCGATGCCCGATCTATGAAATCTTGTGATGTGATGTGATTCTTCAGTTGAGGGTATACTTGCGGAAAGAATGCATTATAATATCATAGCTTGTCTGAATTTCGATTCTGCAGGCAATATACATAAATCTATTTGGTTTATTCAGTAATAGAGGTGTTAAAAATATGCTCGAAAAGTTTGATGCAATCGGGGAAAGATCGGTTGATCTGCTGAAGTACTGCTATTTGATCCACACGATCATCTTTGCGACCAACATCTTCGGCAATTCCTCACTTACAGACTTTACATCTTTATTTGTAATATTCTTTGGCAGTATCGCATTGCTGTATCGTCTGATTCACATTAAAGATTACAAGTCTTACCCGTTCCTGATTATGTATGTGCTGATTGTGGCTTCATTCATTCTTTCTGCCGTACTTAATCTGCGCTTCGGTTATCGCAAGAACATCAAGATCGTCATCTGGATGATGATCCAGTATGGTCTTCTCTATATGTTTGATCTCAAGAAAGATGAAGCAAAGGAAAATCGTGTCTTTGATATCTGTTCGGATATTATGATCATCGGCCCGACAGTCTTCTCTTTCGCCAGTCTGGTGATGCTGGTGACAAACTACTGCACAACCCGTGTCGGCAATACCGGTGTCGGTTATACGATTGGTGTTGCATACTGGGGCAGACTGTATGGTGCCTTTGCGGATCCGAACTATTCTTCCACAATGTGCACAGTGGCAATTCTCGCTGCGGCATATAAGTTTCTGACAACAGATAAGAAGAGCATCAAGGCAATGACAGTTATTGCTTCTCTGATCAACTTCGCCTATATCGTCTTCAGTGAATCCCGTACAGGTATCGTTGTTACACTGGTCGGCTTCCCGCTGTTCGTACTGGTATACTGCGCACTGAAAAAGAAGAAAGTACTGCATATTGTCTGTGCACTCGGCATGGCAGTTCTGCTTGCCTTAGGTGGCAGAAAGGCTGTGGAAACAGGCTATAACACATACTCCAGTATTGTTTCTTCCTGCGTTACCGAGAATACAGAAGATATTCCGATGGTGCAGATCGGCCGTGACTTCAGCTCCGGCGACATCTCCAACCGTCGTTTCGATCTCTGGAACAATGCTATTGAAATTACCAAGAGAAACCCGGTATTGGGCGTTACCTTCGGCAATTACATTGAATACTGCAGAAGCGAGTATCCGGAAGCGTATATTATTACAAATGACTTTACGGTATTCGATGCATTCCATAATATGTTTATGGATATCTGCGCAAGCCAGGGTATCGTCGGTATTACACTGGTGGCTGGTCTGATGCTCAGCTCACTGGTATATCTGCTGAAAAGATGGAAGTACTTTGCATCCGCAGGTGCTGCTAGAATGGCATTCCTGCTTACTTCCGCAGTCGTGATGGTATCATCCTCATTCTTCCTCTCTGAAATTTTCTATGTAAACAATGTTGTTACATGTGAGTTCTGGATGATCTGGGGCTATCTGATCTATTACGCTACAGTTCACGCACGCAAGGCAGAAGCTGCTGTCGAAGAATAAAGCAGAATCAAAAAAGGAGTCAGGTAAAACATGACTGAAACAAAGCCATTAATTTCTGTAATCATTCCTGCCTATAACGTAGAGAAGTATCTCTATAAGTGCATGGAATCCGTTGCGGCACAGACCTTCACAGATTTTGAAGTTCTGCTGGTTGATGACGGCAGTACGGACACTACCCCTGCACTGTGTGATCAGTGCGGAGAAAAGTATCCGTTCGTACGTGTATTCCACAAAACCAACGGTGGATTATCGGACGCAAGAAATTATGGTATTGAACGCAGTTATGGCGAGTACCTGACTTTTATTGACTCCGATGACTATATCACTGAAGACTATCTGCAGTATCTGTATGATCTGTTAAAGGAAACAGAGAACTGCAGAATGTCGATCTGTTCCATCTATAACCTGTTTACTGCCAATCAGAAAACAGTAAACAACGGCAACGGTGTCCGTGAAATGCTCAGCGGAAAAACATGCATTGAACGAATGTGCTATCACGATCAGGTAGATACCTGTGCCTATGCCAAGCTCTACCACCGTTCTCTGTTTGACACTGTCTGCTATCCCAAGGGCAAAGTATTTGAGGATATCGGTACAACCTATAAGATGTTTCTGCAGTGTGATCAGGTAGCCTGCGGCTTTGAACCGAAGTACTACTATGTCATCCGTCAGAACTCCATCACAACGGCAGGTTTCAGTACCAGAAAGCTCGATCTTCTTGAAATGACAGACCAGATGGCAGCGGATGTTGTAAAAGTATATCCGGACCTTGCACAGGCAGTCAGACGCAGACAGGCCTATGCACGTTTCAGTACACTGAATCAAATGCTGGAAGTAACGGAGCCGGAACATTTGAGGCAGCGTAAACAGATTGTTGATTATCTGAATACGCACAGAAATGAAATTCTCGCAGATCCGCGTACACCAAAGCGCGATAAGATTGCGTACTATGTATTAAAGCTCGGTTTTCCGTTATACAGAGTATTCTGGAAAACATATGTAAAGATCAGGAAAGGATAAGAAGTATGAAGCATTATGATTATCTGATTGTTGGTGCCGGACTGTTCGGCAGTGTCTTCGCGCATGAAGCAGTCAAAGCCGGTAAGTCAGTTCTTGTAATTGAAAAGAGAAACCATACTGGCGGAAATATCTACAATGAAGAAGTGGAAGGCATCAATGTTCACAAGTATGGTGCACATATTTTCCACACTTCCAACCGCAAGATATGGAACTATGTCAATGAACTGGTGGAATTCAACCGCTATACAAACAGCCCGGTTGCCAACTTCCATGGTGAAATGTACAACATGCCTTTCAACATGAATACTTTCTCCAAGATGTGGAATGTCTCCACTCCCGAAGAAGCAAAGCGCATCATCGATGAACAGAAGGCTGTGATTACAGGCGAACCGCAGAATCTGGAAGAACAGGCAATCTCTCTGGTTGGTACGGATATCTATCAGAAGCTGGTAAAGGGCTATACAGAAAAGCAGTGGGGACGTGACTGCAAGGATCTTCCTGCTTTCATTATCAAGCGTCTGCCTGTTCGTTTTACTTATGACAACAACTACTTCAATGACCTGTACCAGGGTATTCCGATCGGCGGCTACAACAAGCTGACAGATAAGCTCCTGGAAGGCGTAGATGTGATTGTAAACTGTGATTATCTGGCAGATCGTGCCAAGTATGATGCAATGGCAGATCATGTTCTCTATACAGGTACACTGGATTCCTTCTATGACTACTGCTACGGCAAGCTGGAATACAGATCCCTGCGCTTTGAAACAGAAACAGTCAATCAGGAAAACTATCAGGGTGTAGCTGTTGTAAACTACACAGACCGTGAAACACCTTATACACGTCTGATCGAACATAAGCATTTCGAGTTTGGTACACAGCCTAAAACTGTAATTACACGCGAATATCCGGAAACATGGACAGAAGGCATGGAGCCTTACTATCCGATCAATGATGAAAGAAACAGTACACTGTACGCCAAGTATGCAGAACTGGCAGCGAAGGAAAACAATGTCATCTTCGGCGGCAGACTTGCGGACTACAAGTACTTTGATATGGACGATACAATCGAAGCGAGTCTGAATCTTGCTGAGAAAGTTCTTTAATGGAGTTACAGATGGATAACAATATTAAAAACAAAACAATGTCGGGTTTATTCTGGCGATTCATGGAAAGATGCGGCGCTCAGCTGGTATCTTTCGTCGTATCTCTGGTACTTGCTCGACTGCTGGCTCCGGAAGCATACGGTACGATCGCTCTGGTCACTGTATTCACCAGCATCCTGCAGATCTTTGTCGACAGCGGCATGGGCACAGCGCTGGTACAGAAAAAGGATGCCGATCAGCTGGACTTCTCCAGTGTGTTCTACTTCAACATTGTCATGTGTCTCTTCATTTACATGATTCTGTTTGTATGTGCACCTGCAATTGCCGGCTTCTATAACAGACCCGAACTGGTCCCGCTGGTACGTGTACTGAGCTTAACTGTTGTAATTTCTGCACTGAAGAATGTACAGCAGGCCTATGTATCCAAGCATATGCTGTTCAAACGTTTCTTCTTTGCGACATTAGGCGGAACATTAGGCGCTGCAGTTCTTGGTATCATCATGGCTATGAACGGCTTTGGTGTCTGGGCTCTGGTAGCGCAGCAGCTGTTCAATACAACTGTGGATACACTGATTCTCTGGATGACTGTAAAGTGGAGACCGACACGCGAGTTCTCCTTTACAAGACTGAAGGGGCTGCTGTCCTTCGGCTGGAAGCTGCTGGCATCCAGTCTGCTCAATACGGTTTATAACAACCTGCGTTCTCTTGTCATTGGCAAACTCTATTCTGCAGATGACCTGGCCTTCTACGATAAGGGTAAATCCTTCCCGCATCTGGTTGTAAACAATGTCAACACTTCCATCGACAGTGTTCTTCTGCCGGCTATGGCTTCTGCACAGGATAACGTTGAAACCGTTAAGCGTATGACCAGAAGAGCAATCACTGTCTCCAGCTGCATCATGTGGCCGATCATGATCGGTCTTGCTGTAACTGCAAAGCCGATGATTGTAATGTTAATTACCGACAAGTGGCTGCCGGCAGTACCGTTTCTGCAGATAGCCTGCATTTCCTTTGCTCTGGAACCTCTGCAGACAGCTAATCTGAATGCTATTAAGGCAATGGGACGCAGTGATATCTTCTTCAAGCTGGAAATCCTGAAGAAGTCTGTATCTATTGCGATTCTGCTGTTATCTATGCGTTATGGTGTCATTGCCATCGCCATCAGTTCTGCAGTGTATTCCTTTATCGCAACAATGTTCAATGCTTCTCCTAACAGAAAGCTTCTCAACTACAGCTACTTCGAACAGCTCAGAGATATCATGCCTTCCATCCTCTGTTCACTGATTATGGGTGCACTGATTTATCCTCTGACTTTCCTGCATATCTCCAATGCACTGATCATCCTGATGCAGTTTGTTGCAGGTATGGGTATTTACTTCCTGCTTATGATCGTAACAAAGTCTGAAGCCTTTGCTTACATCGTCAGCACCTTCAAGCATCTCGTACTCAAGCACTGATTCCGACAGAACCACAGGAGGCTAAGATGGGACTGAAAGATAAGATCAAACATCTTGTACCGGAAAACGCATACTTCAAAGCTGCTGAATTCAGAAGACAGTTCAAGATCGTATCCACATATGCGAAAAGAAAAAAGGAACTGAAGCCTCTGGGCAGACACGACAAAGTACGCATTGTTTTCATCGTGCAGCGTGTGGAAATCTTCAGTTCCGTACAGACAGTATTTGAGGCTGCTGTAAACAATGAGAACTGTGAAGTATATTTTCTGCCTTTACCCCGCTGTGTTAACAATTCCACTACGATGATCTGGGAAACCTATGATTCCGTTGTGGACTTCTGCAAACAGCAGAAGGGTGGTACCGTGCTGGATACCTATAACAAAGAAACGGGAGAATTTTTTGATCTGAAGAGTCTCGATCCGGATTATATCTTCCTGAATGTTCCCTATACATCACAGTATCCTGTCCCCTATACCATCAGTAAGCTCACACAGATGGGACGTGTCTGCTATATCCCGTACGGCTACACTTCCAGCAATGAAAAGCGATTTGCCAAGCTTTACTTTGAAGTCTATGGTTTTGATACCATGGCCAGATGTGACTATATCTTCGCCGACAGCGATGCATGCTATCACTACTGCCATAAGCATATGGGACTGAGTGAAAAACTGCAGGGGAAGCGTCTGTTCAATCTGGGTTATCCCCGTTTTGATCTTCTGGAATCTGAACAGACTATGCCTGAACAGATGACTGCATTATGGCTGCCCAGATGGACAACGCCTGTAGAAATCGGTGATGGCAACATTGGTTCCGGTTTCTTTGACTACAAGGATAAGCTTCTGGATTATGCCGCAGAGCATGAAGACTTCCGCCTGATCGTACGTCCCCATCCGCTCGCTTTTGATAACTACATCAAATTCAAAATGATGACAGAAGACGACGTACAGGAATACAAGCAAAGACTGACAGCCAGTACAAATACATCACTCGATGAGAATTCCTCTTATCTGGATTCTTTTAAGGAAGCATCTGTGCTGATCGCAGACTATACTTCCATTATCTTTGAATACTTCCTGCAGAACCGTCCGATCATCTACTGCGGCAAGCAGGATGAATTATCCGATGCACTGAAGTATATCTCTGATACCTTCTACTACGCAGAAAGCTGGGAAGATATTCAGAAAACATTGGATGATCTGAAACATGGCATTGACCCGAAGCAGACAATACGCAATGCGGCAGTGGAGAAACTGGAGCAGTCTTCTTCAGATGCCGGAAAGAATATCCTGAATCAGCTGCTTAAAGACGCAAGCAGATAACTGCAAGAGACGATGAAATCAATCGTCTTTTTCTTTTCCCTGAGACAAAGATTTATAAATTTAAACCCGTTTTTGCACAGAGGTGCTGAGTGAAACGCAAAATTTCGCTTAATTATCGCCATTTGTTTTGTAGTAATCTCGATATTTAAGCACATATGGGGTACGCAATGCCCACGTGAGCAGGATTTCGATCTTTTCCAGCACATTTTTCGGTGTGTTTATCATGAACGAGAATACATGGATATAGTCCTGTAGCTCATCTCTGTTGAATCCTGTATGTGCTTTAAAGAACTTCTTCAGAAGATCATGGATACGGTTCACCGGATCCAGCGGGTTGTCCTTATCAGGCAGAGACTTCAGTTCTTTGGATGAATATACTTCCTCCTCGAGCGATAGTATGCTGATCAGTTTCTTATGTGCTCTCTCTTTGTCATGTATCAGTTTAGAGCCATCCTCGATATATGAGCTGAATGCTTCAAACACAGCATTCTGTGTGGGTTTACCCGTACCAAGCAGCACTATGATGGTATGTTCTCCATCTGTAGCAGTTCCGATGCAGATCTGGTTTCTGGATATTCCTCGTAATTTCTTGCCATTGTTTGTAACAATGTCTGATTTCACTACAGAGATATACGTTTCATCAAGATAGACAGGACTTTTCAGTCTGAACTGCTCCTGATATCCTGCACATACTCCTGCAGTCTTCTTAAACCAGTATTTTGACGTAGTAAAAGCATTCCTGTTATTCCAGGAATCAGCACTAAGGCTCAGATAACCAAACAGATTACGCAGGTATTCAATCCATTCCTTCAGCGAGATCTTATGGTTCTGGAATATTGTTCCGGTCGTTACAGTGAAATTCTTCCTGCATTCTTTACAGTAGTATCGGTTGATTCCGCTTCGTGAATGCCCATTGCGTTTGATATTCTCTGATCCGCAATATCTGCACTGCTGAACCGTTACAGCATTAAGGAGTATGGCTTCTCCGCTTTCTGATAGTTTTTCATGCTTAAGAGCATAAAGCTGCAGATGTACATCGCGCACAAACTCCTGTGTTTCTGTACGCTGAAAATCGTCCCAGGGAGTCTTCCTCCGGGACCTGCTTCTATTATTCGAATTCATGGTTGGTGGCCATTCGCTTAGGCAGACAGCTATGAATGGCCACCACGCTCAAGTACATAGCTGCCTGCCTAAGCATACTTTCTAAACTCTTTTGGAGTCCTCATTATTATATGCTTGCCAGCACCTCTGTGCAAAAACGGGTTGATAAATTTTGCTTAATATTGCTGGTATGGTGATAAATAATCGGATAATCCCATATAATGGACAATATGACGAAAAAAGAACTGCTTAAAACCGTATTGTTTATTTCAGGACTGTTCATGATTGTGGGGTTGCTGTCTTTTGCCGTGCGTCCGCAGTATGACGTATACGATCTGGCGGAGTCTGCGAATGCGACAAAACGTGTACTGCGCAATCCGGAGAATACTGTCGATGTGCTGTTTGCCGGAGACAGTGAAGCAGGCTATGGCTTTGCGCCGCTGATGTACTGGCGGGATCATGGCATCAGTGCTGAGAATATCGGTTATCCTAATGAACGTTTAGGGGATACCTATGCAATGCTGAAGACAATCTATGACAAGCAGAAGGTGAAGCTTCTTGTTCTGGAAACAGATTCTTTTTTTGCGGATGCCCGCGTATTCGCTAATGACGATGCTGTACTGGAGAAGGCAGAAGAACTGATTCCGTTGCTGCATTATCACAAAGTATGGAAATTCCTGAAACCCGAAGGCATTACCCGAGGTGAAGGAGATAAGAATTCCAACAAAGGATACTGGCTGCGTCGTGGTGTTAAGCCCTATACAGGCAGAAAAGACTATATCTCTGTTAACAGTTCCCGCGATGAGGAAATCTCTGCGGAGGCGAAGACATATCTCTCTGATATCCTCTCTCTGTGCAGTGAAAATGGCACGGAAGTACTGATCGTAACAGCTCCCGGGCCTGCCTACTGGACAAAGCAGAGAAATACATTGGTTACAGAGTGGTGCAGAGAAAATGGTCTTACTTATGTAGATATGAATTATTACAACGATGAAATCGGTTTTGACTGGTCAAAGGATACGATGGACAGCGGAGCACATATGAATCACGAAGGCTGTGCAAAGATGAATCTCTGGTTTGCGGACTATCTGATGAAGTACTATTCACTTCCGGATCATCGTGGAGATAAACGTTATCAAAGCTGGCAGGATGACTATGAATTCCTAAGAGGTACATACTGATGGCATATCATTCACTGAGTTTCTTTGCACTGTTTGTGCCGGCAGTACTGATTGCCTATACCCTGACACCTGTCCGTTTCCGTTATCTGACTTTATTAGCTGCAAACTATCTGTTCTTTTACACATGGTCTAAAGGAATCCTGATTTATAACCTTCTCTGCGTTGCGATTACATATCTGTCTGCACAGAAACTGGCAGGGATGCGCAAAGCACCTAAAGGCGCAGATCGTAAACTGTTCAAAAAGAAGAAAAAGAGAATTCTGGCATGTACCATCCTATGCAATCTTCTGATACTGCTGGTATTGAAGTATACCAACTTCTTCGGTGAAACGATCTGTACAGCTGCCGGCAGGGAGTGGCAGACTCTGCATATTCTGATGCCAATCGGCATTTCCTACTACACACTGCAGTCGATATCGTATCTTGCGGATACTGCTTCCGGCAAAGTTATCCCGGATCGCAATATCGCAAAGCTTGCTTTATATCTTTCCTTCTTCCCCATTCTGGTGGAAGGACCGATCTGTCGATACAGTGAAATCGGTGAAGATCTTTCTTCCGGCAGAGAGATTACCTATCATAACCTGACACAGGGCTATCAGAGGATTCTCTGGGGTCTGTTCAAGAAGATGACAATAGCAGACTATCTGGCTATTGCAGTAGATCAGATCTTTGCGAACTATGATCACATCGGTTCGATCTGTCTGTTCGGTGCAGTGCTGTATACCATTCAGCTGTACTGCGATTTCTCCGGAACTATTGATGTTGTCATCGGCACAGCTAAACTGTTTGGAGTTGTTCTGCCCGAAAACTTCCGTCAGCCTTTCTTCGCAAAAGATGCTGGTGATTTCTGGCGCAGATGGCATATGACTCTGGGGGCATTCTTCAGAGATTACATCTTCTATCCTGTTTCGTTATCAGCACCGGTGATGAAGATAACAAAGTGGGCAAAAACACATGGCTCAAAGACTCTTGCAAGACTGATCGGACCGCTCATTGCGCTGTTCTGTGTATGGAGCTGCAATGGTCTATGGCATGGCGCCGCATGGACATACATCATGTACGGCATGTACTACTTTGTGATTCTGGCAGTTGAGATGATCATTAAGGAACCTTCAGAACATCTCTATGACAGACTTCATATTCGCAAGGACAGCAAAGCACTGCGTATCTTCCGCTTTGTAAAACTGATGGTGATCATTGTTCTTGGCGAAATGCTGTTCCGTGCAGAGAGTGTTTCCCAGTTTACTGCAATGTTTACGAATATCTTTACACACTGGGATGGAGCAGCCTTCCGAACAACCTACACAATGCTTGGCATCGGACGTATGGAATATCTGGTCACAGCCTTTGGTTTCATGATTGTAATCATCATGGATATACTCAAAGAGACTGGCTATCCGATCCGCAGAACAGTCGAAAAAATGCCCGCGGCTGTACGCTGGGCATTCTGGTATACTGCAATTCTCTATGTGATCTTCTTTGGTGCTTACGGTCCCGGCTTCAATGCGGCAGCGATGATGTATGCGGCATTCTAGCCTAGAATCAGAGCAACTGCGGCAGCCATGCCGCCATCATGAGAAATACTGATCTGTATTTCCGGATGATCCTTTACGTAAGGCATACCGTTTTCATGATTGAGAACAGTATAGGCAAGATAGTTCTGATCCTGTGTGGCCTTGAAGATGGCTTCTTTCGCTGCAAACCTGCCGCCGAAGTATTCGATCTTTCGCTGTTCGGTACGGATTTGTGCAAATACAGCATATTCTTCCTCGGTCAGGATGTAGTGGATAAAGCTGTCTGTTAATCTGATTCTGGATGTATCTACAATATCAATTCCGATCATATGCGTATTATGGCATGTTAATTCTTAAAATCCTAATGTAATTTCGGTAAGTATTCATTCTTTTATCCGCAGAGAATACGGTTTTCTGCGATAATGATTCAGTGAGTGGTAGAAAACTATGAAACTAGATACAAAATTCTCCAAATCCCGATCTGAAAACGAACGTCTGCTGGAAGAAGAAAAAGCGAGAAAGCTCGCAGCCAGATCAAAAATCGATAACGTTCGTTATGGTGATGACGGCTATATGATTGAAGAACCGGAACCCGAGCCGGTACGTCAGCCGATCCGTGAGGTCCGTATGGAAATGCCGGAACAGAAACCGGTCAGAAAGCCTGCGAAGAAGCCCGTAAAGACAAAGCGTACCGTCGGCAGCGGATTCCTGTGGTTCGTACTGCTGATTGCAACGATTGCTTTTGTTGTATCCTTCTGGCAGCTGCCGATGTTTACAACAAAGATCCGCATGATGGTCGCAGGTGCAGCAGGTGTTCTGCTTTTAGTGACCGGTGCAGTAACTTCGATTCTCAGTCCGCATAATCTCTTTCAGAAGACTGTGAACGTGCTTCTTAGTATTGCCATGGTGATTGCGGCGGTTTTCCTGCCTTATGTCGAAGGCAGAATCTCTGCTGTACTGGATGAACTGACCGGTAATAAAGTGCGCATCAGTATGTATGCATTGACAACTGAATACAAGCAGGCACATGCTCCGAAGTACGAACAGACCATCAATATTCCGGATGAAGAAGTCAAAGTGAATCTGAAAGATTATATGTATGCAGTTTATGGTTCCTTTACAGCAATTGATCGTGAGAATCAAGAATATGCATTGAATGAAATGGCGGAAATCTTCGGTGAAGAAACGCCTTACAGATATGACTATCCTTCTGCCCGTCAGGCAGTGGAAGCTCTGTATAACAATGAAGTGGATATTGTTCTGATGAGCGATTCCTTTGTGTCCATGATTGAAGAGACAGAGGGATATGAAACCTTCAGCCAGGATACACAGATTCTCTATACCTTCACGCGAACAATTGAAACTGAACTGCTGATCAAGAAGGATGCCAGTCTGACTTCCAGACCTTATACAATCTTCTTCGGAGGCAATGATGAAGAAGGTGAGCTGAGCATCTCAGGCCGTACGGATGTTGATATGGTTGTCAGTGTCAACCCGCAGAGCGGACAGATCTCTGTGATCAATGTTCCCCGTGATGCCTTTATCCCGAATCCTTACTACTATGGTGAATACGATAAGCTGACGCATCTTGGCATCTATGGTCTGGATAATACCCTGAAGGGACTGGGCAAGTATCTTGATGTAAAGATTGACTACTATGTACTGGTCAACTTCACTACTTTCATGAAGATCATCGAAGCCCTGGGTGGTATCGATATTGAAAACCCGTATGCCTTTGACTATACATGGGATGATTATTCCTACCCTGAAGGAAAGATCCATCTGGATGGTCAGGCTGCACTGTACTATGTACGCGAACGCTACAATCTTCCCGATGGTGACTTCGGCCGAAGCATGCACCAGCAGATTGTCTTTAAAGCGATCATCAAGAAGCTGACAAGCCCTGCGCTTGTAACCAACTTCAACAGTCTTCTGAGTGCTCTGGAAGGAACCTTCCTGACAGACCTTTCCAGCAACTCCTTCTACACTCTGTGTCAGAAGCAGCTGGAAGAAGGCACAGACTGGAATATCGTCAACTATCACATCGAAGGTGCTTTCGGTGATGAGATTACAGCATCAGATCCGTATAACGAGCTGTCTGTTGTTTACCCTTATCCCAACCAGACAGAATTTGTGAAGGATGTCATTGACCGTGTCTATGCCGGTGAAATCCTCGAACAGGAAGATATGCCGGATGGTTATTTCAGCTACGGGGATTAATCTCTGTTCATAGAAATATGACAGCATTCACACAATGTTTCTTTTAGGCTGTGTTATAATCAGTCGGTTCGAAGAGGAAAATCTATGAGCAACCTGAAAAAGAAAAGACGCTCTGCAGTGAGCGAAGATACAAATGAATACACACAGCAGCTGGATTTAGATGAAATCCGGAACGTGAATACAGGAAAGAAGAAGTCCGCTAAGAAGAAAAAGAAACCGATCAATGCAGTTCTGTTATGGACCTTTGCATTACTGACGGTTGTAATCTTCGTGGAAGTATTCTGCTATATGCCGATGTTCCCGATGAAGTGGAAGATCGGTGTCATTGCCGTGATGGCAGTACTGATGGCAGTACTTGGCTATTTCTCCTTTACTGCAAGAAGAAGAGATAAGGCAATCCGTATCATCAATCCGATCCTGTCGGTTCTGATGATCATCGGTTCTGTACTGATGCCTTACTATAAGGGAAGAGTTTCCAAGATTATCGAAGAAAACCAGATTTCCTCCGGTACGGTACCGGTAAATCTCTATGTCATGTCTGACAGCTATAAGGCAAAGCATCCTGAAATTGAATGGAAGGAAGCACCTGAGCTGCCTGAGGACGCAGATGAGCTGGATATCTTAAGAGCATATGCGGAATACCAGTATGTCACAGCATCTTCCAGTGACCGTATCTATTTTGAACCGGCCAACAAGAAAGTGGTGGATGTCATTGGTGAATATCCGCGTGTGGATAAGAATTCTCTGGTGGAAGCTGCGGAAGAACTGTATACAGGCAAGGCTGACATTATGTTCATGACAGAAACACTTGCCTACACGATTCGTGATATGGAAAAGTACAAGGAATGGGATGATGATATCCGCATTCTCTGTACTGTATTCGTAGATGAAGTAAAGCAGGAAGTCATCATCAATAACTCTGAACTGACCAAGGAACCGTTCTCCATCTTCTTTGGCGGTAATGATGAAACCGGTGATTTGAACCTGACCGGCAGAACTGACGTATGTATGGTTGTTACAGTCAATCCTATATCACACCAGATTGTCATCAGTTCCTTCCCTCGTGACAGCTACATCGGCAACCCGGCTTTGGGCTGGATGCCTGATAAGCTGACTCATCTGGGGATGCACGGTATCTACAATACTCTGGAAGGTCTGAGTGATGTCCTGCAGACAGAGATTGATAACTTTATCCTGATCAACTTCTCCACATATATGAAGATCATTGATGCCCTGGGCGGTGTTGATGTTGAGAACCCCTATGAGTTCACATATACATGGGATGAAGACTATGTATATCCGGAAGGAAACATTCATCTGAATGGTCAGGCAGCTCTGTACTATGTACGTGAGCGCTATAGTCTGCCGGATGGTGACTTTGGCCGTAATATGCACCAGCAGCTGGTAATGGAAGCGATTATCCGCAAGGTATCTTCTCCTGCGATTATCACAAACTTCAACAACCTGCTCGATGCTCTGGAAGGCACATTCCTGACAAATCTCTCAGACAGCTCTATCTACGGTTTCTGCCAGTATCAGCTGCAGGAGAACATTTCCTGGAATGTTGTATCCTATCGTGCCGTTGGTTATGTCGGCATGGCTTCTTGTGCATCTGCACCGAGTCAGAACCTGTCCGTTGTCTTCCCTTATGCAAACCAGATCGATTTCATGGCTTCTGTCATTGATCAGGTCGTAAGCGGTGAACTTATTGAGCAGGGTGAAATGCCGGAAGGCTATGGCTTTGTCTATGATCCGATTGTTGTGGATGAACCTGAGGAATATATTGAACCTGAGCCTGAACCGGAACCTGAATATGAGCCTACACCTGAGCCGGAGTATGAGCCTACACCTGAGCCTACGCCAGAACCTGAACCTGAACCCGAGCCCGAACCTGAACCTGAAGCACCGGTGGATCCCGTTCCGGAAGAACAGCCTGCATCAGAATCTGCAGGTAACTGAGAAATGTATACTGCACCTGTCATTTACAAACTGACGGGTGCAGTTTTAAACGCAATAGAAACCGAAATGGGGTTTGGTGAAAAGCCTGCTCCAAAATGAAAAGGGGTTTCGAAAGCAAACGAAAACGATATGTGACGCAGAGAAACTGCAGAAACATATCGTTTTTTGATAGTGTCCAGAAAAGGAATGAGTATCAGTCAGCGATGATTATTCATCGTCTTCTTCGGGTAAGTTGAGTACTTTGGATCTGTT
>JAZUHS010000185.1:0-10149 GCA_045641845.1 Bulleidia sp.
CGGTGCCTGTAACGGCTGTCCTTCCTTCTCTTCCTGCAGATTCAGTAAGTACAAGTATTCAGCTGTTGAAGCCAATCACGAGTATCAGATGACTCTTCACCAGTCACGCGAAGGTCTCAACATCACTACAGAAAAACTGAATGCCGTAATGACTGCTGCGATAGCCATGCAGAGCAAGTACCCAGCGGTGACTGTCACCGTTTTCATAGTGATAGCCTTTCAGCGCAAGACCATCTTCCGACATAATCGTTTCTTCCACCGGCTCATGTTCTTCCATAAAAGCCAGATTCTTCTCATGCTGTATGCTCCATGCTTCATCCGCTGCCGACTTTACCTCTTCCGACTTCTCAACTTCCAGCGCCACCTCACGATCACCGCCGTCTCCGCTTCTTCCGATCGCATATTCCACCAGATAATTGCCGATGAGTCCCAGCACAGCCGCACACAGTACAGCCACCGCTGCCAATGTACGCAATACTATCTTCTTCATATCACACCTCATAAATCCGCAGAGTATTATACGGACTTATTCGTTTCCATTAAGATGTCATGCTCATGGATGTGACAGATCGATGCAAAGCGTACCTTTGCGGCAGAAGAAAAGACCCTGCATCACTGCAGAGTCCCTGGAATGTTATTCAGCTTCGACGTCGTAGTCAGTATATGTGCCCTTGAGTGCACATGTCTGGTTGGCTACGTTGAGGATATCACTGACAATCGCACCGTCCTGTGTGAACAGCTTCTTGCATGCACCGATGACATGATTGCCCTTTTCCGTGCATGTATAGCCGGCAGTATCCATGATTTCAACGAACTGTGCAGCAGCTTCTGCACTCTTGAAGGAAGACTCATGAATCACTGTTACCAGTGTGTCATCTTCGAATTCCTCCACAAAGCCGTTGTTTGCACCAAGAATACCTTCTACGAAATCAGGATTCAGGTAAGGATATACAGCACAGATTTCCTGCACTGCTTCACTCTTGCCGGAAGCATCATATCCGACAGGTTCTTCCTTTGTTTCTTCAGGATCTTCAATAGTGATGAAATGAATTTCATCATCCTCTTCTTCTGTATCTTCAGCAGGTTCCTTCTTTAAAGCCTTTACAAGCAGTACACCGCCGACTACAGCAGCTGTAACAGCGGCACTGAGAATTGTTCTTTTCAGCATGGTTATTACCTCTCTTTGCTGTACTTATTGTATCACACTTCATATTAACGATTTCTTAAGTGCGACACGCAGGAGATATGTGTCTTTTTACTTATGTGCAATCAGATATTCCATGATCTCAACGGCATTGGCAGCAGCACCCTTGCGGATCTGGTCACCGCAGCACCATAATGTCAGACCATTTTCATTGCACAGATCCTTGCGAATACGACCTACATACACTTTATCCTGATCGGATGTTTCCAGAGGCTGAGGTACATGGTCATTGACCAGTACGGAACCTTCGAATGCTGCAACAGCCTTTTCCGCATCAGCGATGGATACCGGTGTTTCTGTTGTGAATGTAACGGAGATGGAATGAGAACGGAAAACAGGAACACGTACACAAGTACATGTAACCTTCAGATCCGGCAGATGCATGATCTTTCTGCCTTCATTCTGCATCTTCATTTCTTCTGTTGTATAGCCATTGTCCAGATAGGAACCAATTTCAGCAATGCAGTTATAGGCAATCTGTGCAGGGAATACCTTCGGTGCAACTTCTTCACCTTTGGAAATCTGTTCGATTTCCTGTTCCAGCTCCTGCAGACCGCCGATACCGGCACCGGATACAGCCTGGTATGTGGAGGCATTGACAGCTGTGATCTTGCTCAGCTTGTTGATGGGAGCCAGAGCCATGTAAGTGATGATTGTGGAACAGTTGGGGTTAGCGATGATGCCATGATGTGTCAATGCATCTTCACCATTGATTTCCGGAACAACCAGCGGAACACCTTCTTCCAGACGGAATGCACTGGAGTTATCGATGTATACCGCACCGGCCTTTTCAATCATCGGACGATATTCCTTGGACAGTGCGTTGGATACAGCACCCAGCACATAGTCCAGACCATTGAGGTTTTCCTGTGTAACTGTATCAATGACCAGATCCTGACCACGATACTTCATTGTCTTGCCCTTGGAACGGGCACTTGCGAACAGACGGATTTCATCTGCTTCAATATTGCGTTCTTCGATGCATTCAAGCATCTGCTGTCCGACTGCGCCTGTAGCGCCGAGAATACCGATTTTCATACTGACTCCTTTTCTACTGCAATAAAGCGGTCATAAATAACGTGAATAGCCTTTTCAAAGTCTCTGTTGTCAACGCCGACAACGACGGAAAGTTCATCGTTGGTCTGGCTGATCGTCTTGATGTTGATCTGGTTGCGTCCGAATTCTGACAGGAAACGGCCGGAAGCACCGTGCAGTGCCTTCATGCCTCTGCCGACAATCGCAATCAGCGCCAGTCTTTCTTCCATATGGATTTCATCCGGCTGGAATTCCTTCTTGATGCGGGAAATGATCTCATAGATGCAGCTTTCCACGGCCTGTGTGCTGACGATGATGGAGAAGGTATCTACGGTTGTAGGCACACTTTCCACGGACACATTGTAGTCTTCAAAGATACCAAGAATCTTACGCAGAACACCGACTTCCGCTGAGCTGTGGCTCTTGGACAGTGTAATGACAGTAAAGTTCTTTCTGCCGGTAATGCCGGTAACACTGTGCGGAGGTTCAATCGCATCCATCTCGCTGCAGTCACCCATGATCATTGTGCCGGGATTGGCGGGATCATTGGTATTGCGGACATTGATGGGGATGTTCTTCTGACGAACCGGGAAAACGGCGTCATCATGCAGAACGTTGGCACCCATGTAGCTCATCTCACGCAGTTCACTGTAAGTGATGCGGGGAATGCGGATCGGGTTATTGATGATGCGGGGATCAGCGACCAGAAAGCCGCTGACATCTGTCCAGTTTTCATATACATCGGCATTGATGACATTGGCGATGACAGCACCGGTGATATCGGAACCGCCTCTGCTCATAACACGAACAACACCATTGGGCAATGCACCATAGAAACCGGGAATCAGCACACGCTTGGCATCCCTTGTCTTTTCGATGATGCGATGTTCTGTCTTTTCCATATCAATGGAGCCGTCATAACGGAACGCAATTACCTCTGCGGCATCCACGAAACGGGCACCGAGATATTCTGCCATCAGAAGACTGGTCAGATATTCACCGCGGCTGACCAGATAGTCTGTGGACATATCCTTGGCCATTAATGAACGGATTCTGGCGAATTCCTTATCGAGATCGGTGGAAAGACCCAGTGCTTCCTTGATGCCATAGTACTTCTTCTCAATCAGAGCGAAGATATCTTCATAGGAAACACCATACTTGACATGTGCATGGGCAAGATACAGAAGATCTGTTACCTTATGATCTTCCTTGCTTTCCTTGCCGCAGGCACTGGTGACGATAAACTTACGATCAGGGTCAGCATCGATGATGGCCTTGACCTTGCGGAACTGTTCAGCGTTAGCTACGGAAGAGCCGCCGAACTTTACTACTTTAATCATTACTGAATTACCTCTGCTGCAAACAGCTTTTCATCTGCTGCTGCCTGAATGAGCTGACCAAGAGCAACAAAGGAAAGCGGCTCTGTAATCAGTACATTTTCGGACAGCTTGTGCTTTGTGCATCCGGCAAAAACAGCCGGATTTGCTGTTCGAATATAAAAGATACCACAACGAGCGCTGTTATCTACTGTTTTTCTTGTTTTATCGTTGATTTCAGAATCCTGATCCTTATAGATATCCACCAGATTCTGCACGACTGCATGGGCAGTAGGCAAAGAACCGGCACCCTGACCAAGGAAGGATGCCTCATCCAGTGTACGGGAACGGGACTGGATGATATTGAAGTTGAGCGGAATGGACGCAAAGATATTTTCATGCGGCACAAAGGTCGGAATGACTGTTGCTTCAATATGATCATCAAAGACAGCGGCAGAACCGATCAGCTTGCAACTGCAGTCATGCATGCCGGCAAAGCGCAGATCTTCAGCTGTGATATGACGGATACCGTATGTCGGAATCTGCACCGGATCCACAACTGCATCAAAGGCTTTCAGACAGGATAGTGCTACCTTATAGCGAACATCAATACCATCGATATCCTCGGAAGGATCACGTTCACTGTAGCCCAGTTCCTGTGCCTTCTTCAGCACGACATCAAACTCCCATCCGCCCTTTTCCATGCGGTCAAGAATATAGTTGGTTGTACCGTTGAAGATACCGGCAAAGGATGTGACATCATCCACTCTTCTGGTACGATCCAGAGAAGCCATCCACGGAATACCGCCGCCGCAGGATGCTTCATAATGAAGGGTAACGTGATTTGCTTTCGCCGCATCAATCATCTCACCGCAGTACGCAGCGAGCATTTTCTTATTGGAAGTAACGACATGCTTGCCGTTGTTCAAAGCTTTCATAACGAATGTATGCGCTGGTTCCAGACCGCCCATGCATTCACAGATTACGGAAATCTCAGGATCATCGAGAATTTCATCTGCATTCAGTGTCATACGGGAATCCGTCATTTCCGCTTCACTCTTGACCAGAATACGGCTGATCTCAAGCTCACGTGTCTCCCAGGTAGCACCATCATCTACGATTTTTGCTACACCACTGCCGACAACACCATGTCCAAGTAATCCGATTTTCAACATAACTGCACCTCTTTGTTTCTCTAATAAATACACTTGTTTTCAAAGCTCGTACATAGTATCATTCTCCATGGATCTTAGCAAGATTCGCAAGGAGATTTATTATGATCAGATATCAGAGTTCAAGAAACAGCAATGAAACAGTTTCAGCCCACGCAGCCGTCATTCGCGGTCTTGCCCAGGACGGAGGCTTATATACACCCGACTGTATTCCCGCACACATCGACCCCAGTGAAGTTCTGAATCTTTCCTATCCGGAAACAGCAGCCCGCATCATCGGTGCCATGCTGGATGACTACACAGCTGAGGAAATCGAAGCATGTGTAAAGGGAGCATATGATGAAAAGTTCGATACAGAGGAAATTGTTCCTTTAAAGAAGATCAGCGACAGCTGGCTGATGGAACTGTGGCATGGTCCGACCAGTGCCTTCAAGGACATTGCTCTTACCATTCTTCCAAGACTCTTAACAGCCGCATATAAGAAGGATCAGAGAAAGGATGTCATTTCCATTCTGACAGCAACATCCGGCGATACCGGCAAGGCTGCATTATCCGGCTTTGCGGATGTTCCCAACACAGCCATCACTGTCTTCTATCCTGAAATCGGTGTTTCTGCTGTACAGAAGAAGCAGATGCAGACAAGCGAAGGAAACAACGTTGAAGTCATTGCCGTCAAGGGCAATTTCGATGACTGCCAGCGTCTGATCAAGGAAGCTATGTCCGATCCGGAAGTACAGGCTTCTCTGCATAACGTTGCTATCTCCAGTGCCAACTCCATCAACATCGGCCGTCTGGTACCGCAGATCGTCTACTACTATTCCTCTTATGCAAAGCTGGTGAACGAAGGTTCTATCCAGTGCGGTGATCCGGTGAACTTCATTGTTCCTACCGGCAACTTCGGTGATATCCTGGCCGGCTATTTTGCCAAGTGTCTGGGTCTGCCTGTAAACAAGCTTGTCTGTGCTTCCAACAGCAACAACGTCCTGACCGATTTCCTCAAGACAGGTACCTACAGCACCAAGCGTCCGTTCCATACAACCATGTCCCCTTCCATGGACATTCTTGTTTCCAGCAACCTTGAACGTCTGCTGTATATCATGAGTGATTACAATGATGCCTTTGTCGCTGATGCCATGAATAAGCTCAAGAGCGAAGGCAGCTATACTGTTCCCGAAGACATCATGAAGAAGATCCAGGCGATCTTTGCCGGCTGCTGGACAGACGAAAAGGCATGTGCTTCCGTCATTCATGATCTCTATGCAGAAGAACATGTACTGATTGACCCGCATACATCTGTTGCCTTAAGCGCATTGCGTGAATACCGTAACAGCACAGGTGATCAGACTCCTGCCGTTGTTCTTTCTACTGCTTCTCCCTACAAGTTCTGCCGTGATGTTCTTGCCTGCATCAGTGATGAAATTCCTGAAAATGAATTCGATGCCATGGACAGACTGCACGAATTGACAGGTGAACCCGTACCGGTGAACCTTGCTTCTCTGCGCAACAAGCCTGTACGTTTCAGCCGTTCCATCGAAATCAAGGACGGTATGCATGTCATTGCCACAAGAATGGAGGAAGTAGGCCATGTGGCAGATTAAAGCTCCTGCTTCCAGTGCCAACATGGGTCCGGGCTTTGACTGCCTGGGTCTTGCCGTTGACATCTACAACACATTCGATGTCGAACTGTGTGATCATACCTGGCTGGAAGGTGTTGAGGATCGTTTCAATAACGAAGACAACCTCTTCCTGCAGGCTTACCGCAAAGGCTGTGCTGCCATTGGTGTACAGGATCATATCCATGCTGTATTCCATTGCGATATCCCTGTCTCCCGCGGCTTAGGCTCCAGTGCTTCCATGATCGCTGCCGGTCTCAAGGCCGCTTCCGTCCTGCATGATAATGCTCTGGCAGAAGGTACTATGTTCCAGCTGGCTTCCGAAATGGAAGGTCATCCCGACAATGCATCACCCTGCCTGTTCGGCGGCATGATGGCTTCCACGGTTCTGGACAATGGCGCCTATGTGACACATCGTATGGAAATGGATGACTGCTGGTATTTCACAGTGCTGATTCCTGACTTTGAAGTATCTACGGAAGAAGCACGTGCGATTCTGCCGGAGAGCTATCCCCGTGCCGATGCTGCCGCAAACGGTGCGCATGCGGTGCTGATGTGCGAAGCTTTACGTACAGGCAGTCTCTCTTTACTGAAGATCGGTGCAAAAGATCTGATTCATGAACCGTATCGCAGAGCACTGATTGACGGATTTGAGACAATTCGTGATATTGTAGAAACAGATACAGACGGTGTATTGCTGATCAGCGGTTCCGGATCAACATGTATTCTGATTTCCCAGCGCTGCTTAAGTGAGCGTGCATTGCAGAAAATCAGCTGCGTACAGGATCATCATTGGGAGGTCAGAACCGTCAGACCCGCTCCGGACGGAACGGTTATCAGGGGGATATAATCAATGAGTTCTGATTTCATGATCATCAACAGGAAGATTCTGCCCGATTACCTTGATAAGGTTATCGAAGCCCGCAATCTTCTGGAGAGCAAGGAAGCTGCGACCATCACCGAAGCAGTGCAGATGGCCGGCATTTCCCGCAACACGTATTACAAGTATAAGGACTATGTCTTTTCCGTTGATTCCAAGGAAACAACAAGACATGCCGTCATCAGTATGATCCTGCGTGATCAGCCCGGTGCACTGGCAAATGTCATGGGAAAACTCACAGACCTTCATACCAGCATCCTGACCATTTCTCAGGCAATCCCGATTGCCGGCAAGGCCAATGTCCTGATTTCTCTGGATATCTCAGGCATCAGCTGTTCTGTAAGTGAAATGATGGATCAGCTGAAGCACCTGAACGGTGTCCGTTCAGTGCATCTGGATGCTGTAGAGTAAGAGGTTTTCATGATGTATCGTATCAAACAGATTCTGTCGTACTGTGCTCTGGGTTTCAGTGCCTTAATGGCCGTCACCGGTGTCTTCATGTGGTTTCAGGAGTTCGATAGTTTCGACCTTGTCCTGAGTGCTGTCATGGCAGCATATGTTCTCATGAACATTGACTATCTGCGCCTGCTTGGCAAACAGAAGAATGCCCAGGATGACATGGCTGCCCACGATGCCCTTGTCCATGCTCAGGAACTGGAAGAGAGAATGGCACAGCGTAACACAGATGAAAAGCGTGTCCACAAGGCGTTAATGGATATGGAGCGTGAAGAAGCCCGTCTGAAGCGTCAGAAGGAAACAGAAGATCCTTACATGGATATGGACTATGATGAGCTCAAGGAACTGCTGATGCGCAGAGACAGCGAGCTGCAGTCGATGAAAAAAGAATAGCGAAAATAAGACTGCAGGTCTCCATCTGATCTATCTGATCAATGCATAGCCTGCAGTCATTTTATATTCTGTTTTCAGAATGATCGTTCTTTCCGTACTTGTTACAGCTGCCTTCTGATGAATCAGTGTTCGTTTTCTTCCTGATGACCGGTGATATACTGACGGATCATTTCTTCCAGCACACGGTTGGCTTTGCCTCTGTAGCCATTAGGCGGATAGATCAGCACCAGATCCACAAAGCACCTGTCCTTGCCGATGGACGCATACACAACATCCCTGCTCTGCTTTGCACAGGACGCATAGGTAAAGGCCAGACCAATCCCCTGTCTTGCCAGTGCTGCCGCCATGGAGGCAGTGAGATTGTCATTATCACAGATCGGTGTAATACCGTAAGTATTGAACTGCTGCTGTGCAAAGCTTCCCAGAACAGTAAAACGATTGGACAGCAGGAAACGGAAACGGGCAGTATCGTTGATGTCAATCCAGTATCTTTCCGGACAGTCCTCACGCTGATGGAGATACTTCATTGCCGGATGACTGCGGTGAATCACAAGCAGAACTTCATCTTTCATTACCGGAATATCATCCGGTTTTTTCTGTCCCGCACGCAGAGCGACAAGTGCCATATCCATTTCCCCGGCGGCGATCTTTCGCTGCAGAACATAGGAATCATGTTCATGAATGATCAGCTCCACATTCGGATATTCCTTGCGGAAACGCTTGATAATATGAGGAATCAGACGAGAACCTCTGAATGTACTGATGCCGAATTCAATATGTCCGGCCTGCGAGGCATCGCTTGCCTTCAGTTCCATTTTCATACGACGGTACTGCTGCAGAATTTCCCGGGCATGCGTAATGAACGGCTCGCCGGCAGGGGTTGGTTTCATGCCGGAAGCAGTACGGGTAAATAATTTTGTTCCAAGCTCACTCTCATAACGGGAGAGAAACTGGCTGAGACTGCTTTGCGCAAGGTAAAGCTTTTCGGCTGCTTTGGAAATGCTTCCTTCATCAGCGATTGCAATAATGTACTCCAGTTCTTTCAGTTCCATGTCTTAATTCCTTCCTATCCGCACTTATCATAACTTTTTTTCATGCCGCACATTATCGGTTTTACCGATAGGGGGTTTCTCGATTCGAAAAAAGCCGCAGCCTCCAAGTTCATTAAAATTTCTATTATCAAGGAAAGAAAGCGCTTTCTTTCCTGCGAAAGGAGAAATCTAATGAAAACAATTTCCATGCAGGGTGTTGTGGATATGCATATCCACACCAACCCCGATCTCCGCGTACGTGCCTACGATGATCTGGAACTGTGCGATGCGGCTGTCCGCGTCGGTGCCCGTGCCAATGTCATCAAGACGCATATGGGAGATACTACATGCCGTGCTGCTCTGGTGAATCATTACAACAAGGTTGTTCATGGCGACAATGACTACCAGATGTTCGGCGGTATTGTTCTCAACAGCTGCGTTGGCGGTGTCAACCCCACAGCCGTTGAAAATGCGCTGAAACTGGGTGCCAAGGTTGTATGGCTGCCGACAAGCTCCGCAAGAAATCATCTGGCCAAGCTGGGCAAGCCCACAGACGGATGTGTCGATGTTGTCAAGGACGGCAAGGTTGTTCCGGAAATGGAACAGATCTTCGAACTTGTCAAGAAGTTCGATGCTGTACTGGCAACTTCCCACATCAGTGTGGAAGAAATCTTCATTGTTGTTAAGGCAGCCCGTGAAGCAGGTGTAAAGAAGATTGTCGTTACACATCCCGAATGGTGGATTGTTGCCATGAGCGAAGAAGATCAGCTGAAGATCGTTCAGGAATATGATGTCCTGCTCGAACGCTGCTATGCCCAGAACAAGGGTGTAGGTGCAGGCAACGGCTACATTTCCAACCTGCCCGGCAACCTGGAAATCATCAAGAAGGTCGGCTACCGCAACGTCCTGGTAAGCACTGACGGTGGTCAGGTAGAGAACCCTCATTGGGAACTGGCTATGCAGGAATACATGCAGTACCTCTATGACAATGGCATTCCGGAAGAGGAGATCCGCTACATGACACATGATCTGCCCTGCTGGCTGCTGGG
>JAZUHS010000186.1:0-26524 GCA_045641845.1 Bulleidia sp.
AAGTGTTGTCTTCCTAAGTCCGCTTGGCCTCCGACTTCTAGTATTTGGAGACCCTCTTTCCATATGAAATGTATTTGTGACTAACTGTGCCAGATGAATCGGATGAGAGCCGCCAAGAGCAATTCCCCTGAAGCAGCTGTTGCATGCACAGACGACATATTCTTCGTTATAGCACTCGGCATGTTCCTGCATTAGCAGCGGATACAGATCACCCATATGACCCGGATGCGTTCCTTCAGGAAACTGTGCTATTTCAGTACGATAGCGTTCCGTTTCACAATACAGACGGCCACAGAAATCCGCCTCATTGCGGTTCTTTGCAATCTCCGTCACCTCAATGTTCATACGTCTGAGCAATAGACGTACAGCTTCGTGCACTTCTTCCTGTCCGCGATCACGATAGCAGTCCTGCAGGTTCACCTTCAGACCTGTATAGTCCGGCAGCTGCAGTGCTTCATCCTCTGCCATGTAAATCCAGAGCGATTCTGTATTCTTGCCATATGAACCAAGCTGATCACGGCAGGACTGACAGACAAAGAAAGCATGTTCCGATTCCATATGATCATCAGTTCTGCAGCATCTGCCAACCTGCATGCCACGGGATAAAGCATACGCACGCAAGCGATCATCTGCCTCGGAATCAATTGTACGGAAGTTGCAGCTGGGGTAATAGATATCCATATAACCTCCTGTCGGGAAATAATATTATTCAGGAAAATGCGCATTTTCACGCATTTTTCCGAGTGATTCTCTGATCACTTTCATCCTTGGTTCATCATTGAGAATATCCAGACATCGCATCATTGCGCCTAGCAGCATATACTTCTTCAGCTTCACTGCCGGTACCAGTTCCGGAATCAGATTCTCATCAATGTACTGTGACAGATATGTTCTGATTTCCTTCATGTCCGGTGTCAGTTCGCTGTATACCGCAATCTTATCCGGCGCATACATGCAGATGCACATATGCAGGACTCTGGTCACAAGCTCCATTGCTCCTTCCGGTGTACGGATCAGCTCATCCGCATCCGGCATGCATCGTCTCATAAATGTCACTGCTTCCCCGGCATTATGACCATGACCAAGATGCAGTTTGCCATCGATCATCATACCCACCCCGGAAGCACTTAAGCCTCGCGGCTGGAAGAAGAATGTGAGGTTATCGCAGTTTTCATGTGTACCGTAATACCCGAGTGTCATGGCATTGACATCGTTGATGACAACGGTAAACAGACCATACTTCACAAAGATGTGCTGAGCCAGATTCATATGATGGAAGCCATAGGTTTCCAGAGTAACATTGCCCTCGAAGGCAATGCCCGGTGTAGCAATGCCGACAACGTCAATGTTCTTATGTCTTGTTGTAATATAGTCCATCAGGTCATCAATATCTTCCGGTGAGATACTGGGCTTGATGACTTCCTTATCCAGTGTCATTCTGCCATGATCAAAGATACGATAAGCAAAACGTGCACCATCCTTATGGTTGATCAATGCAAGCGTCAGGATTCTGTACTTGTTATTGGAAAGCTTGCGGATCGGCAGCATATCATCATAAGGTTCCACAACCTGTTCCTTTTCCTTGATTGCCTGCTGAACCATATCAATGATCTTCCCGGAAGCATATTGTGCAAAGACGGAAACAGGGATACGAAGAACAATCTGGTTCTTCATGATGCCCTTAATCTTCTCATAGTTGAAGACAACCTGCGGTGCCAGCAGAATAACATCGTACTTCATGCCTTCTGTATACAGCTTATCAATGGAAACAGCCTTGAAGTGCATATCCACACCAAGTACATCCGCTGCCTCATTGAGCTTCATGGCAAAGAATGTCGTTGTTAATGCGCTGGAACATGTCAGAACAACATTGATGCTCTTTCTGTTCTTGACGGTGATCAGTGTCTGCAGCATCTGCTCTGCAAGTTCTACCGCATGATCTCTTGAGGACAGCTGGAAATGCAGATAAAAGGAACTTTCTTCCTTGCTGTTATTGATCATCAGTTCAATGATGTTCTGCGGATGGAAGACGGCACTGCCTGTATATTCTCCGGCCAGATAATCAATCTGATGTTCTCCTGCTCTGATTTCATATTCATCATTTGTCAGCGTCAGAAGCCACTGTCTGTACTGCTGCTCACTCCAGATTTCATCCATACGCACATCCTCCCGGAACATCATACCCGAATTTTACATTCGTTACACGCGGAAGCTCTAAAATACAGGAAACATCACAGCTTTTTCATAATTTGAAGCTTCCTGTCCGAGATGCCATTGTATAATCGTTCCGTAAAAAGAGAGGTATTCATATGTCCACTGTATTAACACTTGTACAGCAGACACTGATCATGTTCATCCTCGCCGGTGTCGGTCTGCTTCTGTACCGCGGCGGCAAGATCAGTTCTGAAGGTTCCAAGTCCCTCGGCAACATTCTGATTTTTGCAGTACTGCCCTGTGTCATTATCAACGGCTTTGTTGTTGAACGCACACCTGAAACATTAAAGGCCTTAGGCATCTCTGCCCTGCTGGCCTTCATTACGGTCCTTCTGGCAATGGCTGTATCCACCCTGTTCTTCCGCAAGGATCCGATCGCTGCCTTCGCCGCTTCGTTCTCCAACCCCGGTTTCTTCGGTGTACCGCTGATCGTCGCTGCCCAGTCTTCCAGTGCTGTCTTCTATATCGCTGCCTTCATCGGTTTCATCAACCTGTTCCAGTGGACATACGGTGTCTTCCTGATGACAGGCGATAAGAAAAGCATTTCCCTGAAAGGTTTTGTCAAGGCTCCCTTCTTCATTGCCATCATCATCGGTCTGTTCCTGTATCTGACCGGCATCAAGCTGCCGGCTCTGGTGATGAAGACCATCACAACCATCACAGCCATCAATACTCCTGTAGCTATGTTCACTGTCGGTGTTTATCTGGCGCAGGCCAACATCAGCAAGATGTTCGCAAGAAAGCAGAACTACATCATCGCTGCTGTACGTCTTCTGATCATCCCGCTGTTAACAGTACTGATCATGAAGCTGATTCCCGGCTACTACGAACTCAAACAGGCAATCCTGATCGCAGCCGCATGTCCTACAGGTTCCAACATCTGTGTCTATGCCCATCTGCATAACAAGGATTATCCGTATGCTGTAGAAACAGTCGTGCTGACTACACTGCTTTCCATCATCACAATCCCGCTGATCGTCAGCCTGATCTAAGTTCATCTATCAGCTTCCTTCGGGAAGCTTTTCTTTATGCCTGAAAACAGCAAAAAGCCCGGCATCACCGGGCTCATATAAATACTGATTAACCAAGTACGTGCGGCAGGAAGTAGCGGATCTGCTTTCTCCACCAGGGCCAGTCATGATTTACATCATAGCCCCAGAAGTCTACCCAGGCATTGATACCCTTGGACTTGAAGATCTGATCCATCATACCGGAAGTACGGATACCTTCTTCTTCCCATGCACCCTGACCTACGCAGATCACGATCTTACGCTGGTTGTACAGGTTGATGTAAGGATGATCCCAGGGCATGTCTCTGACAAAGTCTGTAGGGGAATTGTTATAGAGAACTTCGTTGGACCAGCCGCCGAAGAAATCCTTGGCATCATAGCATCCGGACAGAGCGATCATACCCTTGAAGAGATCAGGTCTGCGCAGGAATGTAATCGCTGCATGTGTAGCACCTAAGCTGAAACCTGTAACAACAGGCAGAGCATCTGTACCGTTGACTTCACGAATCAGCGGATAAGCTTCATCTACGATATAACGGAAATAGCATTCCTGGATCCATGCACGGTAACCCTTGTCACCATTGGTATCGGACCAGCTTTCCTTGTCGACTGTATCGACAACAAACAGCTGAATCTGACCGTTTTCAATATAATCCTGCAGTGTTTCAGGCATCTGGAAACCTTCCCAGTTATCACACATACCATCCTGGCAGGGGAATGCGACCAGCGGTGTGCCGCCCCATCCGTATACCAGCATATGCATGTCTCTGTTCAGCCAGCTGCTGTACTGTGTCAGAAAATCTCTGTTCATATTCTTCTCCTCTAATTTATAAGTACTTTTGTACCAACGCTGTGATTATACAGGAAATCGTAAAAGCATTGCATACTTTTCACGATCACCATGCATTTCACTGAAAAACTGTCTGAAAATACTCCTTCCGTTTTCACATGGATGCATGCAGAAGATCGAGAACCGTTTCCAGTTCCTGCACACCCATCTGACCCGGTGCAGAAGCCTTACCCAGTGCCCCAAAGGTCAATGCGGAACCAAACGCTTCCCCTGCCACACGGCTGATGACACCTGTCGCTGACATGGACATGGTAATGACCGGTGTATCGTTATGCTCATCTGCCATTTCCTGCGTTGCACATAACAATGTCAGCACATCCTTCCTGCATGTGGGCATGACGGCGATCTTCGGCAGATCTGCGCCCATTTCCTGCATATAGCAAAGTCTTCTGACCAGTTCTTCTTTTGCCGGTGTGGCATGGAAGTCATGGTTGGAGCCTACCACCTTCACTCCTGCTTCATGGGCAGCTTCAATCACCTTCTTTACATGATCCTTATCACGGAAGATCTCCACGTCAATCAGCTCCGTGCAGCCGGACTGTGCAGCAGCGATGTTCAGCCTTGCATAGCTTTCTTCATCAATTGCCTTTTCGCCACCCTCCGCAGAAGTTCTGAAGGTCATCAGCAGCACCAGTTCCCCAAGTGTCTTACGTAAGCCCTGCAGTACTCTGATGACTGCTTCTGTATCATATACTTCATCAAACCAGTCACAGCGCCACTCTACAACCTGTGCCGGTGTACCGACGATCTTTTCCGCCTGAGCGATGATTTCCTCTTCTGTCTTAGCTACAATCGGCACGCAGATCTTCGGTCTGCCTGCACCGATCTCAATATTTCTGATCTTTACTGTCTTCATACTTCACTACTCTCTTTTCACTTGATGCTATTTTCCCACAGAAGCATAGTTTACTTCAACGATAAAGCGGTTATGGTGAATCATTGCGGAAACTCTAGTATAATGCTATGCGAAATGAGGTAATTCATCATGAAAAAGGAAATGATCATCAAGGCAGCAGAAGCCAACAGACAGCTGGCTTTCGACGCTGAACGCTTCATCTGGAAGCATCCCGAAACAGGTTACACAGAATGGACAGCCAACGAATATCTGATTGAGAAGTTTGAAGAAATGGGCTACAAGCTCGTTCGTGCTGACCAGGATCCCCGCTACGGCAAGATTCCCGGTTTCTATACAGATGTAGAAACAGGAAGACCCGGTCCGATGCTGTGCATCATGGGTGAACTCGATGCACTCGATATCGCCAACCACCCCGAATCCGTCAATGGCATGTGCCATTCCTGCGGTCATAACGCACAGGCTGCGACAATGCTCGGTATTGCCGGCACACTGAAGACATGTCCGGAAATTCTGGATGGTCTTTGCGGTACAATCCGTCTGATGCTGGTACCTGCAGAAGAAATGATTCAGCTTGCCTTCAGAAGCAACCTGATCAAGGAAGGTACAGTCAGCTACATGGGCGGCAAGGTCGAATTCCTGCACAGAGGCTACTACGACGGTGTCGATCTGGCCCTGATGGTTCACTCCGCTAATCTGGGTAACGATTATGACTTCTCCTGCGGCAAGGGAAACAACGGCTGCATGGCTAAGGTCATCACATACAAGGGCAAGTCCTCCCACGCCGGCGGCGCTCCCCATAATGGCATCAACGCTCAGTATGCCGCAATGCTTGGTCTGCAGGCATGCAATGATCTGAGAGAAACACTGCAGGAAAAGGATACTGTACGTTTCCATCCGATCATGAAGGGTGTCAACTGTGCCGTTAATATCATTCCTGATGAAATGGTCATCGAAAGCTATGTACGCGGCTCCAACATTGAAGCTATGAAGCGTGAAAACAAGAAGTTCAACCGTGCTCTGGCCGGTGCTGCTGCAGCAATCGGCTGCACACTGCACCTGGATGACAAGCCCGGTTATTCTCCGGAAGTTCATGATCCTGAATTCATGAAGCTTGTCCAGGAAGTATGCGAAGATCTGGCCGGCAAGGAACGTGTCAGATTCAACTATGAATCCTGGAGCACAGGCTCTTCCGACTTCGGTGATCTGACATGCGTCATGCCCGGTATCCAGTTCATGGCCGGCGGTGCTACAGGCTTAGGTCATGGTATTGACTACTATCTGGCTGAACCTGAACGTCTGCTTATCAACTCCATCAAGGCTCAGCTGCTCGTCGCTGATCAGCTGCTGAAGGATGATGCAGCCAAGGCAAAGAGCATCATCGCAAACTACAAGCCTGCCTATGCGTCCATTCCTGAATACCTCAATGCCATTCAGGATTTCGTTCTCGATCAGGAAGTTGTTTCCTATGACGAAAACGGTGACGTTACACTGAAGCTTTCCAAGTAACACACGAAGAAACGGGTACCTCCGCACATTGGAGATACCCGTTTTTATAATGCTTTGATCACACTCTGCTTAAGCAAAGTATTCTTCGATTTCCTTGACCAGCTTTTCGTTGAGACCTGTCGGAATCGGCAGGAAGACACTGTTGACAAAACGATCGATGCAGAAGGCAGCGAATTCCATATTCTTGTTCATTTCCTTCGCACTCAGCAGTTCGAATACGTCATAGCGTGTATGGAAGGAAGAGAATGCCATACCGCCTCGGCCGATACCAAGAGCGGGAATACCCTTGCGGCAGAACGGAGCGGAGTCACTGGAATGCACACCGACACGTACGTCTGTGCAGTAGCCGTATTCTCTGCACAGAGCATCGAAGTAGCTCTTCAGATCATCATTACCTGTTAAGAAGGCAATGTTAGGTCCGAAAATCGTACCGTTCATATCAAAGTTGAAGACAAACTTGATCTGATCAACCAGTTCTTCATTTCTTTCCAGATATGTCTTAGAACCGATCAGACCGATTTCCTCGGCACCGCACCATACAAAGCGCAATGTACGCTTAGGCTGATGAGTCAGGAAGTAACGATACATATACAGAACTGCTGCAGAACCTGTCGCATTATCCCAGGAACCTGTACCTACAGCAACAGAATCAAAGTGACCTGTAACCATGATGGTTTCTTCCGGAACTTCACTGCCTTCAATGACAGCTACCACATTGCGGGATGTACCTGTTGTATCTTCTGTTTCCATTTCCACATGAATACTTTCACATTCATTCTTCAGAACCATCATGGCATCCTTGGCACGAATGACAAGACCGGGAATCAGACCCAGAGAAGTATATCTGTCTCTGAGCATGCGCGGCATCATGTCTTCTTCCTTTTCATCGAAATACCACTTACCGCTGATGACCATGAAGCATGCAGCCTTCAGCTTTAGCAGCTGTTCATAGGAAGGCTTATCCAGAGTATTAAGCATGACACATGTATCGGAAAGATCCTTGATGCCTCTTAATGTAATCTCATTGACCTTTTCCAGATACAGCAGCTTCAGATCAGCATTGATGTTGCCGGATCTGCCATAGCATGTCACATCCAGATCCTTACCCATTGCGGAAGCACTGACGTGATGACATACATAGGAAGGAATCTCAAATTCCATCAGCTCGGCACTGCCGCCCAGCTTTTCCACTTCTTCCTTGATGATCAATGCTGCCTTTTCTTCTGCAGGTGTACCGGCAACACGATTGAAACTCAGTCTTTCAACAAAGTCATATGCAAATGTATCCATCTTTTTTCTCCTTTACTGATTACAGTTTCATGCATACAGCCTGATAAGGCTGCAGCTTACCTGTCTCTGTTTCCATGTAATTAGAAAGCAGAACAGTACCTTCGACAGGTTCATAAGAAACTGCATGACCAGTAAAGTTTACTACAATCATCAGCTTTTCGTCTTCATTGCTTCTTGTAAATGCATAGACTTCTTCACTTTCCGCAAACATTTCCTGATAATCACCGGTAATCAGAGCACTGTGTTCCTCACGCAGCTGCTTCAGCTTACGGTAGTAATGCAGTACGGAATTCTCATCCTTTTCTTCTGCCTCTGCATTGATGGTTTCATAGTTGGCATTCACCGCCAGCCAGGGTGTGCCCTTTGAGAAACCGGCATTGACTTCACTGTTCCACTGCATCGGTGTACGGGCATTGTCACGGGAATACTTCCATACTGCCTTCAGCGCTTCTTCTTCAGAGAAGCCATAGCCTAATGCCATTCTGTACTGATTATGTGTAGACAGGTCATTGTAATCATCAATGGAAGGACGGTTGACATTGGTCATACCAAGTTCCTGACCTTCAAACAGGAACGGTGTTCCTCTTAATGTCATAACGATTGTACCAAGAGCTTTAGCTCCGAGAACCTGATCGGCATCATCCGGCAGGAAGTGAGACATGCATCTGGGCTGATCGTGGTTTTCCATGAAAACCGGATACCAGCCATTGTCTGCAGTAGACTTCTGACTGTCTGTAAAGGCCTTCTTAAGCTCTGTGAGCTTCCACTTCTTAGTCTTTGACCAGATCTCACCGCCGACAAACTGAACGTTTACATGAGAGAATTCAAAGATCATATCAAACACACCTTCAGAACCTACCCATTCCTTCAGTTCTTCCGGCGGTACACCATTGGCTTCACCGACTGTAAAGATGTCATGACCTTCCTGTACATTGGTCTTGAATTCGTGCAGGAAGTCAAGAATACCCGGTGTATTGGCGGTTGCATCATGAACGGAATACATGCCATCGGCAGGATCTGCCGGACCATCCGCGAATACTTCCGGTTTCTTGATATAGGTAACGGCATCGACACGGAAACCGCCGACACCCTTATCCAGCCAGAAATTGGCAATGTCAAACAAGGCCTTTCTAAGTTCCGGATTCTCCCAGTTCACATCCGGCTGGAAATCCGCAAAGGTATGCAGGTAGTACTGCTGACGAGCCTGGCACCAGGTCCATGCTGAACCACCGAAGATACCTCTCCAGTTATTAGGTGCACTGCCGTCTTCCTTCGCATCACGCCAGATATACCAGTCACTCTTGGCATTGTCTCTGGAAGCGGAAGACTCCTTGAACCATTCACACTCATTGGATGTATGATTGAAAACCAGATCCATGACAATACGGATATTTCTCTTCTTTGCCTCGGCAATCAGTTCATCCATATCAGCCATGGTTCCGTAACGGGGATTGATGTCATAGTAGTCAGATACATCGTAGCCGTTATCTCCCATCGGTGAACCGTAGACAGGAGTCAGCCAGATGGCACCTACGCCAAGTTCCTGCAGATAGTCCAGCTTTGTAATTACACCTTTCAGATCACCATAGCCATCATCGTTGCTGTCCATGAAACTGGAAGGATATGCTTCGTATACGATGGTATTCTGCCACCACTTCAGATGATTCATTGTATTATCCATAGTTCTTTACCTCTGTCTCTATCTTACCTATTTATGAACATAGATACCATACAATTCAGATACAGAAACATATTATCTGTATCACTTTCTTCTGACAGCCGATCTTGAAAACAGAACTTTTTTTTGCATTATTTTGCGCATTTCTCCGCATAAGCAGTAAATAAAACCAATGAATGTATCATAAACATGAATTATACTTAAACAGTGCATCTTTGATGCAGCGAGGGAAAAAAATTATGAAAAGCAAACCATGGTGGTCTACCGGTGTAATCACAATCATTCTGACAATCGGCTTCTTCAGTGTCTTCGCCATTCCGATGGGACTGGCCAACGCTCTGAATACAATGATGAATACTGCCTACAGTCTTCTCATCGACACATGTTTCTACATTATGGCAATTGCGGTCATTGCCGGTGCCTTCGGTTCCGTTATGTCCGAATTCGGTGTTGTGGAAATTCTCAACAAAATTCTGTCTGTATTCATGAAGCCGCTGTTCGGCCTTCCCGGTGCAGCCGCTCTTGGTATTGTTACAACATACCTTTCCGATAACCCTGCCATTCTTGCCTTAGCCAAGGATCGCAAGTTCACACGTTTCTTCAAGGAATACCAGATTCCGGCCTTAACCAACCTTGGAACTTCCTTCGGTATGGGCATGATGGTTACAACCTTCATGCTTGGCTTAAGTGCTTCCACAGGTCTTTCCATGGGCAAAGCTGTATTATGCGGCAATCTCGGTGCCATCTTCGGCTGCATCATCAGCACCCGTCTGATGATCCGTCATACCGGCCGTATCATCGGCAGAGAAGCAGAAGCAGTTGTGGAAGAAGTGAACGAAGAAACCGCAAGCACCGAAGAACAGCCGAAACAGTCTGTAGGTCTTCGCTTAATGAATGCCCTGCTCGATGGCGGCAAGTCCGGTGTAGATCTTGGTATGGGAATCATCCCGGCAGTACTTGTCATCTGTACCATCATCATGATGCTTACCAAAGGTCCTGCCGCACACGGCTATACAGGCTCTGCCTATGAAGGCATTGCCTTACTGCCCTATATCGCTGATAAGATCAGCTTCATTCTGCAGCCGCTGTTCGGTTTCTCCTCTCCCGAATGCATTTCCGTACCGATCACAGCTATGGGTTCTACCGGTGCAACTTTCGGTATCATCCGTGACCTGATCTCCATCCGTCAGGCTTCCGTTTCTGATATCGCTGTCTTCACTGCCATCTGCATGTGCTGGAGCGGCTACCTCAGTACACACGTTTCCATGATGCAGGCTCTGCACCACAGCGAACTCTCCGGCAAGAGTATTCTCTACCATACAATCGGCGGTCTTTGTGCCGGTGTATTTGCCCACTACCTGTATCTTTTCATTGCCTGATGCTTCCATCATGTGGTCCTTATGGACCACTTTTTCTTTTTCTGAAGGCAAAAGAAAACTGCAGAGTTTCTGCTCTGCAGTCATCATTGTATCTATGATTACTTAACGATCTTCAGTTCGTAAGCTCTTGTACCAAGACCGATCTTTTCAGCCTGTTCCAGAGTAGCCTTCCATTCGATGTTGGGATTGGAATCCTTGAAATGATCGTGATGGTGATGCCATCCTTCAGAATGCAGGTGATCGGACAGCTGGCTGTTAGGCATCGGTTCCTGCTTCATGCATGCATCTACGCAGGCCTGATCCAGAGCTACCGGGTCAAAGGAAGCGAAGATACCTACATCGGGCAGGATCGGCGCATCGTTTTCACCATGGCAGTCGCAGTTAGGAGAGATGTCCATAACCAGAGAAATATGGAATGTAGGTCTGTCCTTGCATACAGCATATGCATATTCAGCCATCTTGCGGTCCAGCTTTTCATTGGAGGAATCGTTGGGATTTCTGATCGCATCAAAGCCGCACGCACCGATGCAGCGTCCGCAGCCCTTGCACAGGTCATAGTTGATGACAGCCTTGTTGTTTACATATGTGAAGGCATCGGAACCGCATTCCTTTGCACAGTGTCTGCAGCCTCTGCACTTGTCGGGATTTACAACAGGCTTGCCTTCGTTATGCTGTTCCATCTTGCCGGCACGGGAACCGCAGCCCATACCGATATTCTTGATCGCACCGCCGAAGCCTGTGGATTCATGACCCTTGAAGTGGTTCAGGGAAATGAAGATATCCGCATCCATGATGGCCTTGCCGATCTTGGCCTTCTTTACATATTCACCATCAATTTCAACTTCTGTTTCATCTGTACCTCTTAAGCCATCCGCAATGATGATCTGGCAGCCTGTGGAAATGGGATTGAAACCGTTCAGGTTTGCACAGTCCAGATGTTCCAGCGCATTCTTGCGGGAACCGGGATACAGTGTATTGCAGTCTGTCAAAAAGGGCTTGCCGCCTCTTTCCTTTACCATGTCAGCGACACATCTTGCGTAGTTGGGACGCAGGAATGCGAGATTGCCAAGTTCACCGAAGTGCATCTTGATCGCAACGAACTTGCCGTCGAAATCGATCTGATCAATACCTGCAACCTTGCAGAGCTTCTTGATCTTATCGAGCTGAGATGTTCCGACAGGACATCTGAAGTCGGTAAAATATACTGTTGATGTCATTTTTTTGTCTCCTTTTTTACACCTTACTATTATAACCGCACAGGACCGTGACAATTCATGTATGCATCTTCAAGAATCCTTACTGCGAATGTTAATATTTGCCAAACTCAGGAAAATGACTAAGATAGATACTGCATTTCAATAAAGGAGATGAATTATGCGCGCTTCGGCTTCCCGAAGTGCTCTGGAAAACAAACAGGCACTTCTTCATTATACGATCGCCTTTGTCGGTGGCTTCCTGGGTGTCTACCCGGTCCTCTTCATCGCAAAAGCCTTCGCTTCCGCACAGACCGCCAACATCGTCAGTATGATGGTGGATCTGTCCAATCTTGATTTCTTCAAGGTTGCTCTGAGAGTTCTCGGCTTTCTGATTTATATCTCTGCCATTATCCTGGCCACCTGGCTTCCTAAGCATAGTACCAGAACAGATCTGAAGAAGCTGGCCATCCTGGTAGATATGATCGATGCTGTCGTTCTGGTGCTGTTACCGGAAGAGACACTGCCGTTATTGGCGATGTTACCGAACTACTTTGCCATGGCAATGCAGTGGAGCTGCTTCACTGGTGCCTATGGCTTTGTCAGTGCAACGATCTTCCAGACCAATAACACAAAGATGACCGTATCCGCATGGACTGAAGTATATCTGAATCATGATGATTCCTTCCGCCTGAAGTTTGAGTTCTACGGTCTGAATCTTCTCAGCTACACTGCCGGCGTATTATGCTGTGCCGTCCTTGCACACCTCGTTGGCAAATATGCTTCCCTGGTCGCCTTCATCCCGTTAATCGCGGCATGGATGATGCACTCTCATATCCAAAAAATCAGTTAAGGCCCATCGCACATGCGATGAGCCTTTTTCTTATTCAGCAGTTTTATTCTTGAGCATCGTTACACCGAAGACGGAGATCAGAATCAGTACAATACCGAAGAACTGATACGTCGTAAACTGTTCCTTCAGGATCAGTACACCGGCACCGATCGATACAACGGACGTGAAGTTGGAAAGCAGTGTCTGTGAAGATACTGATACATATTCCAGACCATAGTTGATAAAGAAGAATGCCAGTACAGAGGAACAGAAGCCAAGGTAGATCAAACATCCGATGAAGGAAAAATCACCCAGCGGTGAAACCAGTTCCGCAACATTGAAGCCATGTTCCACAAGTGCCATCAAAGTAAAGGAAACTACCCCTACTGCAAACATCATATAGGTTCTTTCAAATGCCGTGAACTGTTCGGATAAAGAGGAAGACAGTGTCGCAAAGCCGGCCGCGGAAAGAACTGCCCCTAATAACAGAAGCACACCAGGCAGCGAGAAGCTGATCTCACCGCCAAATGTCGTCAGATATACACCGCCTACCGACAGGATGACAAAGCATACCTGTAAGAGACGTACCTTTTCCTTCATGAAGAGAACACCGAAGATCATGCCTGCAATCGGCAGAAGACCAAGCATGACACCAGCAAAGGAAGAAGATGTCATGGCAATACCATACGTTTCACAGACAAAGTACAGCACCGGCTGAATAAAGCCGCACAATAGCAGTTTGGCAACAGGCTTGCCTTTGACTTTCAGTGAGAAGCGTCCTGTACATAACAGAAGATTCATGATCAGAAAGGCAAGCATGAAGCGCAATGCCACTAACTGCAGCGGATCAGCAATACGCAATGCCACCTTGGAAAACAGGAATGAGAAGCCGAAGATCACATTCGCTGTAATCAGAAGAATATAAGAAATGACGGTTTTGTTCATAGAATTACCTCGCAGTACATCTATGATACATAAACCGTCATCATCTCTCTATTTATCTGCTTTACTGATCAGTCCAGCTGATGTTCTACATTGTAGGCATGTTCTGCCTGAATGGACTTCAGAAGTTCCGGATCCAGAATCAGATCAACGGCTGTATCCGCCAGAACCTTGGCCCCGATGATAATGGAAGCCATACCCTTTTCAGAGCAGGAAGCTTCTACCATACCCTGGGAATGACCGGGGACAGTGACATCCGTAATACTTAAGGAAGGCTGAATCGCAGGCACTGCCTGGGAAACATTGCCGACATCGGAAGAGCCGGGAGATACCGCAAAGGACTGCGGTTCGCACTTGTAGCCAAGCGCTTTTAGATTCTTTGCATACAGAGCATCGAAGGAAGGGGTCAGAACCATGTTCTCAACAAAGTTCTGGAACAAATGCATTTTACCCTTGCATCCTGTCTGCAGAGCAGCACCTTCGACAATCTTCTCTACCTTGGCATAGACATCCTGTACTGTAGGCTTAGCAGCTGCACGCAGGAACCACTTGGACTTTGTATATTCAGGAATGACATTCGGGGCTGTACCGCCATCAGTGATAATACCGTGCATACGTACATCAGGAGTGACCTGCTGTCTTAAAGCACTGATCGCATTGTAGACAAGGATCTGTGCGTCCAGAGCATTGATGCCCATATGCGGAATCGCCGCTGCATGTGCAGGCCTGCCCCAGAATTCAATATCCACACAGGCATTAGCCAGATTCTTTGAAGACAGTGTATTCTTTGCGGAAGAACCGGGATGTACACATAATGCTGCATCAACATCCTTGAAATAGCCGTCACGAACAAAACTTCCCTTGGAGGAACCCTCTTCGCCGCCCTCTTCACCAGGTGTACCGTAGACACGGATCTCACCGCCGATTTCATCAATTACACTTTTCAGTGCCACTGCCGCAAGTGAGGAAGTTGCACCGAAGATATTATGTCCGCAGCCATGACCAAGACCGGGCAGAGCATCGTATTCTGCCAGGAACGCCAGTACCGGACCGGGTTTTTCAGATTTGTAATATGCCGCAAAGCCTGTACGCTGATGTGCGGCCGGCATTTCGATAATGAAGCCCTCTGCCTTCAGTTTTGTACTTAAGGTTTCACTGGCGAAGAATTCATAGTTGGATACTTCCGGCTTAGCATGAATGGCCAGAGCAATTTCCTGATACTCTTTGCCATGTTCTTCCGCAAATGCGGAAATACGTTCTTTCAGTTCAGTCATATGATGTTTTTCTCCTTCAGATATGACGTTACTTTACCGAAAAATTCATATTCTGTCATGCCGCAAGCATTCCCCGGATATAGAAAAAGAACTGCATCTGCTAAGACACAGTTCTTTTTCGGGAAAGGTATGATTACTTACCGCAGATTGCGTTTGCAGCAAGGTAACCGGATGTCAGAGCCCAGGCATTGTTTGCACCGGAAGGTGAGTCATCACCCATAACCTGACCGGCCATTTCACCAACAGCATACAGACCGGAGATGACATTTCCATCTGTTCCGATGGCCTGCATGGACTTGTTGATGACAACACCGCCCATTGTTGTAGCGAAGCGGGGCTTCTGTTCAATCAGGTAGTAAGGACCTTCACCGATTGCATGCAGATAGTCAGCAGCTCTGCCGAATTCAGCATCTTCGCCTGCTTCTACATAGCCATTATATGTTTCAACTGTCTTAGCCAGTGTTTCAGCATCCATACCAACAGCCTTGGCTGCATCAGCCAGTGTTTCGCCATGAGCGAATACAGGTGTTGATGTACCGTTAGCTTCCAGCCATGTATCGATATTTTCATCGGAGATACCAGCTGCAGCCAGCTTTGTTCTCCATACTTCGAATGTTTCGGAATCCATCAGCAGATACAGCATGCCGTTTGTCTGTTCCAGTTCAACTTCCAGAATTGTTCTGTTGGATGCCTTTTCGTTAACAACACGGGAACCTTCCGGATTCACCAGAATCGCGCCCATCTTCCAGGCAACGATGTTGCCTGCGATTGTGGACTTGGCAATACCTTCCGCAACTTCTACACCATTCGGATAACGCTTGCCGTATTCCATGTTTTCAGTCTGTGCAGATGCATCTTCTGTAGCCATGATGATACCGTCACCTGTAGATGTTTCGGGACCATAGTACAGAGCTGTATCCATTTCATCATTCAGAAGATCATGGTTTTTACCATAGCCGCCGCATGCCAGAACTACGCTTTCTGCTCTGATTGTGTAATCCTTGTCTACTTCTTCGGAAACAGCTGTGATACCAACAACCTTGCCGTCTTCAACGATCAGATGATCAGCTGTTGTGTTCAGATAGTATTCAACACCCATGCTGTCCATATCAGCTCTTAATGTCTCAGCACAGCCGGCACCGCCGCCTGCGTAAGCCAGTTCACGGTTGAATGTATATTCACCCAGCTGGTGAAGACCGCCTTCCATATCGAAGGCAACATTCATGTTCTGGTTCAGCCAGTCTGTCATTTCACCGCAGTTTTCAGCAAACAGTGTCAGGATTTCTTCATTGTTCTTATCAGCACCGTTCTTCTTGAAGTCAGCGACCATGGATTCAACGGAGTCACCTGTTTCACCTGCTTCCGCCTGCAGAGCGGAACCCATAACTACCTGGTTGCCGCCGGATACGGAAATCGCACCGCCAAGGAAAGAAGCTTTTTCTACCAGAATAACCTTCTTGCCAAGTTCAGTAGCTCTTAAAGCAGTCGCAAGACCGGAAGCACCGCCGCCGACAACGACTACGTCTGCGGACAGTTCAACTGCTTCGTTTTCTTCATCGATGACTTCGACATTGTGCAGAGCTTCCGCAGAACCACCTGCCTGTGCAACTGCATCTTCAACGGCAGCGATGATACCGTTGCATGTATAAGTAGCACCGGAAACGATGTCTACAGCCAGAGACTGGTTCTTGATGATTGCGGCAGGAATACCTTCAACAGCCGCATCACAGATACCGGGTGTTTCGGAATGTTCCTTGATTTCAATTGCTTCGATGGCATCCGCAGTAAATGTAACATCTACCGTAATGGAGCCGTTCTTGCCTTCGCCGATACCTGTATAAGTACCGGGTGTGTAAGTACCTGCAGCTGCAGAAGCACTGGGCTTTGCATTGGAGCAGGCAGCCAGGCTGACAGCCATGAATGCTGTCAGAATGCCCTTCATAATTCTTTTCATAGTCTTTTAAGACCCTCCCTGCTCTCATTCTAAGCTTGAGAAATTTCTGTTTAAAGAATACAATAGGCATACATTCATAGCCATAAGCTATAGATTAGAGGAAATATCATCATGAATACAATACAGATGGAATACTTCACTGTTCTCGCATCTACGCTCAGTTACACGAAAGCTGCTGAAATCCTGAATATTTCACAGCCCACTCTGTCCAAGGCGATCCGTCATCTGGAGGACGAAGCCGGCTTTCCTCTGGTGCAGAAGCATGGCCGCGGCATCATTCTGACACCGCAGGGAAGAACCTTTCTGCCCTTTGTACGCAGATCTCTGCGTGAACTGAACAAAGGTATCGATGCGGTATGCATGGAAAAGGACGTCATCCGTGTCGGCTGTGTACAGGCGGCAACGCAGAATCTTCCTGCTCTTGTCGGCAGTATCCACAGCGTCTCTGAAAACTCCTATATTCAGGTCATCAACGGCATCTCCAGCGATCTGATCTCCTCCCTGCGCAATCACGATCTTGACCTGATCTTCTGCACCGCAACAGATGAATACAGTGACATCACTTTCACACCGCTGCTGGAACATCGTCTGTATGTATGTGTCTATCCTTCTCATCCTCTGGCAAAGAAAAAGGAATGCGGCATAGAAGTTCTGGAACATGAGAATATCGTTTCTCATTCCACCGGCAGTGTTCTGCATCGTTTCTATACGCGCATGCTGGATGATAAAGGCATCCGTACGCATATCGTTGCCGAAGCCGATGAAGACAGTCATGTTGCGGCGCTGGTACAGCAGAAGCTTGGCATCTCCGTCATCAGTACCGATGATCCGCATCGTTTTCCCGGCGTTGTCATGATCCCGCTGGTACAGGACCGCATACGCCGCATGCTGTCGGTCGGCTGGCGCGTGCAGGACGAAAACATTGAGCCGTTTATCAAGGCAATCATCAGGGACTGCGCAAAGAACGATTACGGCAAAGAATAAGACATTTCCCGCATATTTGTTTATTTTTCTTCAGTTTACGCATATCGGGGCATGTGAAAATCTAGTATAATGTTCACGAAAAAGAATGATTACAGGAGGGAAATAATCATGAATCTTCTCGAAATGCTCTTATCTTCCATGACTACTCAGTCTTCTACTGCTTCCGTTGCAAAGAAGACAGGTCTGGACAGCCGTATGATTACTTATCTGGTATCCGCAGCTCTGCCGATCCTGATCAAGAAGATGACTCAGAATGCATCCACTGAACAGGGTGCACAGTCTCTGCTTGGTGCGCTGACACAGCACACATCCCAGAAGTCCATCGCCGACCAGATCGGTTCTGCCGATGAAACAGATGGCGGCAAGATCATCAGCCATATCCTTGGTTCTGATGAACAGAACGTTGTAAAGGGCCTTGCAGGTCAGACTGGTCTGTCTGCTAAGCAGGTTTCTTCCGTACTGGCTGCTGTTGCTCCGGCTATGCTGTCCGGTCTGTCCGCAGCTACTGCAAAGAAGAAGGAAAAGGCTGATCTGACAAGCCTGCTCTCCATGTTTGCAGGCCAGCAGGCTAAGCCTCAGACATCCGGTCTTGAAAATCTGCTGGGTTCTCTGTTAGGTGCTGCTACATCTTCTTCCACAGCAAATACAATCCCGCTGGGCCAGCCTGCTCATGTAACTAACCAGGCTCCTGCAGGTATGTCTGCTCTGTTAGGCAATCTGCTGGGCGGTGCTACAAGTGCACAGGCAGTACAGCAGGATACAGCTACAAACGGCGCTCAGCTGCTGAATGTACTGTCCGCTCTGATGAAGTAATTCATCCCATACAAAAGCGTAATGAAAACCACGGATCATCATAGGTCCGTGGTTTTTATTTCGTATTTGTGATTATTACTTACCGTATCTGGAGAACAGATTGACATAGAATTCAACATTGGCAGGAAGAATTGCAATATCAATATGTTCATTCACAGAATGTGCACCGCCCATTCTGCCATTGGAGAAGATGCCTGTGAAACGGTATACGCTTCTGGACGGAGACAGATCACTGTAGAAACGGGAGTCTGTACCACCTGCAAGTACGGAAGGAATAAAGACAATACCGGGATACATCTCTTCCATGATTTCCTGCAGCAGACGATATCCATAGCTCTCGGAAGAAGATACCGGCGGCGGATTATGACCCTTCACCAGACGAAACTGTACTTCTTCGGGAATGGAATTGCGGAAATGCGCTTCCAGATCTGCCAGTGTTTCACCGGGAAGAATACGGCTGTTGGTAATGATGGATGCATGTTCCGGAAGGATATTGGCCTGATCGGAACCTTTTGCCATGGTCGGTGTTGTAGTTGTTCTTAACAGTGTATTGATGGACTGATCTGTTTCCGCAAGGGCAAGCAGTTCAGCTTCATGCGCTTCCGGATCACTGTACAGCTCAGCTAAAGGACCTTCCATGAACCGGGAACGGATCTTCATTTCCTGAATCACAGGTGCTGTCAGCTTTGTCTGCATTCTTGTATTTTCCAGATCATAGATCGCCTTACCTACCTTGGAGAGAGCTGTATGCAGAGGCGGATAAGCAGAATGACCGCCCTTGTCATCTACATAGAATTCATAATCGGCATAGCCCTTTTCCGCAACATAGATGGTAGCGATGTACTGACCGTCTTCATTCTGAGAAACACCACCGCACTCATCAATGGCCATACCCAGCTGTACACCTCTCTTCTCCAGTTCATCATGGAGATACTTTCCGGCTGTACCGGGACCACCCATGATTTCTTCATTATAGCCAAAAGCAAAGTAGAGATCGTAGTCCGGCACAAAGCCATCCGCAATCAGCATTTCCAGGGCATCCATATACGCCTGGATATTGCACTTGGAATCTGTGCATCCTCTGCCCCACATCACACCTTCTTCATCGATATGTGCGGAGAACGGCGGATACTTCCACATTGCATGGTCACCTTCCGGCACCACATCCTGATGCGCTGTCATCAGCAGAGGCAGCTGCTCGGACTTGCCTGTACCCTTCCATGTATACAGAAGCGCACACTTACCGACAACTTCTCTTGTCATTGTCTTATGTACCAGAGGATAAGCTACTTCCAGATAATCATGAAGCTTTCTGAATTCCTCTACACGTGTCTGTTCGGGATCTGCACTTGAAACTGTCGGGATCTGCACCATACCCTGCAGATGCTTTGCGAATAATTCCTTATCGTAATTCATGTTTCTCACCTCGGTACAATTGTACTCTCTGCTTTATCTTCAGGCTACTTATTTACCGTCTATGACAGAAGAAAAAGGACTGCGCAGTTCACAGTCCCTTCTGTTATCGAATCAAAGAGAACGGCCCAGATCAAAGCCTTCACGGATCGCTTTGCCGGCAAGACCGGGCTTGGAGGCATCACCGATGACACGTACATCCACGCCTGTTTCCTGCAGTTCTTCCGCAAGCGTATTCACGGATCTTGAACCTACAGCCAGGATAATGCAGTCAGCCTTGATGGTTTCGTTGTATCTGCCTGTCAATGTAACGAGATCTGCATCAACTTTGGATACTGTTGTTTCGGTGAGAACTCTGACGTCATGAAGCTTCATGTTGTCAATCAGATCCCACTTATTCGCTGTCGCCTCATCCTTTGCCAGAGCATCTGTCATTTCAACCAGAGTTACCTGCTTATGGGAGGAAGCGATGTAGTTTGCTGTTTCACATCCTACAGAACCGCCGCCGATGACCAGGTTCTTCGCACCGGCAATGGCCTTGCCTTCAAGAATATCATGCGCTGTAACAACCTTTGCTGTATCCAGACCTTCAATGCTCTTAGGAACAATCGGTACTGCACCTGTCGCAACGATGGCAACATCCGGCTTCTTTTCCGCAATCATTTCCTTTGTAACTTCACATTCGAAGGTTACCGGCACACCCAGCTTCTTCAGCTGATGCAGCTGCCAGTTGATGAATGTGGCAATCTCACCCTTGGACGGAGGTACGGAACCCAGACGGAACTGACCGCCTGCCCAGCGTCTCTTTTCATATACTTCAACAGTATGACCTGCCTTGGCAGCTTCAATCGCAGCCGCAAGACCGCTAGGACCGGCACCGACGATCATGACCATCTTCGGTGTTTCTGCCTTCACTGTCTCAGGTGTATTGAATTCGTTGGCAGTGAAAGGATTCAGAATACAGCCGCCTGCTGTCTGCTTGACGATACCGCCAAGGCATCCCTGTTCACATCCGATACATGTGATGATTTCTTCAAACTTACCTTCCTTTGCCTTATTCGGAGCTGCCGGATCTGCCAGGGAAGCACGGCCGAAGGCAATCAGATCTGCCTTGCCGCATCTAAGTACCTGATCAGCGATTCTCATGTCGTTGTAACGGCCAACGGAGATAACAGGCAGATCAGTTACCTGCTTGACTTCCTTTGCATCATCAGCGATCCAGCCATGACGTGTATAGTGAGAAGGACACAGAGCATTAGTTGCACCATAGCAGCCTGCAGTTACATGTACATAGTCAATACCTGCAGCTTCCAGGTACGGAACGATGGTCTTTGTATCTTCAATTGTTCTTCCGCCTGTAACATGTTCATCACCGGAAATACGATAACCGACGATGAATCCATCGGAAACCTTTGCACGTACGGCTCTGATGACTTCTTCCGGGAAACGCAGACGGTTTTCCAGAGAGCCGCCGTATTCATCTGTTCTCTGATTGGAATACGGGGAGAGGAATTCTGCCAGCAGATAGCCATGTGCACCATGCAGTTCGATGCCGTCAAAGCCCGCTTCTTCCGCACGTCTTGCTGTTTCACCGAAGGCCTCCACTACCTGATGAATCTCATCGATTGTCATTTCATGAGGAACATTCCACATCAACGGGCAGGGATCAGCGGATGGTGCCCACGGTGTACCGCCACAGATTGCCGGTACTGTCTGTCTGCCGCAGTGATATACCTGCGCAATGATGACAGAACCATACGCATGAATGCGTTCTGTGAAAGCCTTGAAGCCTTCAATCTGGCTGTCATCCCAGAGACCGGGCACGCGCATGAAGCCCTTGCCGTTAGGCATAACGGCAAAGTCTTCGGTAATGATCATACCGAAGCCGCCCTTTGCCTTTTCTTCATGATAAGCAGTAAAGCGTTCTGTACATGTACCATCGATGTTGCAGAGGTTCATAACCATCGGTGCAACAACAGTACGGTTCTTCAAAGTCTTGCCTTTGATGGCAAATGTTGAAAACAGATTATCTAACATGATGTTCTCCTTCCGTGTTAATCACGGTATTCTGATACATCTATTGTCTATTAACAGAACCTTGTAATACAACAAAAAAGCCCATCTTTCGATGAGCTTTTGAATGGTGGTTCCTTAGGGACTCGAACCCTAGACCCACTGATTAAGAGTCAGTTGCTCTACCAACTGAGCTAAGGAACCAAAGGCAGTGCGGTCAACAGGACTTGAACCTGCACGGCTCTCACCACTAGAACCTGAAACTAGCGCGTCTGCCAATTCCGCCATGACCGCATGTGCTTTATTATTATATGGCTCTCAAGCAGAAATGCAATACCCTTTTTCAAAGAATTTGTATGGGAAATTAATAAAAAGGATGCCATCCGTATGGACAGCACCCTTTCGAATCACTTCTTACTTACCTAGATACTTCAGAGCATTCGCAGCGGCGATACGGCCGTATGTGAAGCTTGCGGAGTTGGATGTACCGGAAGCAGGATACTCAATGTAGTACAGACCGGGGTTGCATACTTCACCAGCAGCGTACAGACCGGCGATCGGAGTGCCTTCTGTACTCAGTACTTCAGCGTCTGTATTGATGACCAGACCGCCCATGGAACCGATTGTAGTTGTCTGTGCTTCAATAGCGAACAGCGGACCTGCTGTTGTATCCAGACCTGCTTCATCGAAGCTTGCCTGCAGCTTTTCAGCATCAGCGCCCATCGCAGCAGCCAGATCAGCAACTGTATCAGCTCTGAAGCCATGACCCTGATCTACAGCGGACTGTGCGGAACCTTCACCATCTGCAGCCCACAGAGCGAAGAATGTCTTGCCGCCATAAGCCTTCAGAGCAGTGTAGTTGATCGGATAGTCAATACCCTTGGCAACGAATGCACCTTCACCATCTACATATGCAGGTGCAGTCAGAACGGATCCGGAGTTGCCGGATGCAGGCAGTACAGGGTTGCAGAACATAAAGCCGATGATACCTGCCTTGAATTCTGTAGCAGCACCAACAGCCATACCCATTTCAATACCGTCACCTGTATTACCCTTGGAAGACAGCGGGAAATCGCCAACAGCGATCGGAGACCATTCAGCCTTATCGCCTTCATCAGCGTCGAAACCACCGGCAGCCAGAACAACAGCACCTGCTTCGAATGTATATTCGCTGTGCTTGCCGCGTGCCTTGGCACCTGTAACCTTGCCATCAGCGTCTGTTGTCAGTTCATAAGCAGCGCAGTCTGTCAGTGTAAGAACACCGGCAGCGTCAGCAGCTGTCATCAGCGGACCGATCAGGCTTTCACCTGTGATGCCCATAGCGAAGTTCGCACGGGGTTCAGGTGCTGTACCTGCAGGAGCATTGAACATCCACATAACGCCATGTTCTTCCAGCCATGTCTTAGTTCCCATGGAACCTTCAACATATGTATCGATGATTGCTTCATCGCCCTTGCCTTCTGCACGCATCTTGTAATATTCCTTCATTGCAGGAACATCAGCTTCGTCCATAGCAGCATAAACGATACCGGCAGAAGTAACGCAGGAACCGCCTGTAACATCCTGCTTTTCAATCAGGATGACATCAGCGCCGCCTTCTGCAGCCGCAACTGCAGCAGCGTAGCCGGCAGCACCGGCACCGATTACCAGTACGTCTGTCTTATATTCTTCATTTGTCTGTTCATACTCAGCAGCAGCGAAGAAAGATTCAGGCGCATTTGCCTGCTTCAGAGCTTCCTTAATACCTGCTTTGTAAGCATTGCTGGTCAGTGTAGCACCGGAAACACTGTCGACACCGACAGTACCCTTTTCCTTGATTGCTTCGTTGATCATTTCGATGGCAAAGCCGCCGAGCATGGGAGATTCCATGTTTTCGGAAGCCTTAACATCAGTGATGACACCATCAGCGATTGTTACAGTAACTTCAAAGTCACCATAGAAACCACGGACAGGTGCTGTGTAAGTGCCATCTTCTGCAGTTGCTTCAGATGCAGAAGAAGTTGCGGGTGCAGCAGAACTGGCAGGTGCAGATGTACATGCTGTCAATGACAGAACAGCTGCAGAAGCCAGGAATGCCTTAATGGATTTATTCATAACCTTGTCCCTCCTGTGCTTCATACTATCATACAGATAAACGCTGAAAGGATTTACGTTTATTTCCGAAAACCCGTGCTAAAAAAAAGCCCCGACAAGCTCATTTCTAAGCTCATCGAGGCTATCCTTTTTAAATGGCAAGAATCGCTGCCCCAATCGCGCCTGCAAATCGTGCATCAGGAACGGTCTTAACATTCTTTCCTATATACTCCGACAAAAGCTCTACAAAATAAGTATTCTCACAAAGTCCTCCTGTCAGATATACCGGGCGGTCATCTTCCTGAAGCTTGCTGTATTCCTGTTTCACTTTCATAGCGATGGAGTTCAGAATTCCCCATGCGATATTTTCTCTTGTAGTTCCCTGTCCAATCATGGAAATCACTTCTGATTCAGCAAACACGGTACACATGGAACTGATCTTTATTTCTTCCGTATGATCAGCCGCATAAGCACCAAGCTCATCAACCGGAATCGTCAGTCGGTTTGCCATGATTTCCACAAATTTCCCAGTACCGGCAGAGCATTTATCGTTCATGTAAAATTCTTCCACTCTTCCGCCAGAAGCAGAGATTACCTTTGTATCCTGTCCGCCGACATCAATAATATGCATCGGGTTTTCTCCAAACAGTTTTGCTGCACCTTTGGCATGACAAGTAATCTCGGTAATCGCCTTTTTCGCATATTTTACAGCTTTTCGCCCATAACCAGTGGAAATGATCCTGCTATTTTCAATCTCAATCCCTTTCTGTTTCAGAATCCCTTCGATCGTTTCCAGTGCCTGAAAACTGCTCCAGCCTGTCGGAACAACAAACAGGTTCAGAATCTCTCCTGTCTCTGAAAGAACCGCAGTCTTGGCGCAGGTCGATCCAATATCAATTCCTATACAATTCATTAGAGCATCTCCAGAAATGCGGTGATACGTGTATTTAACTGTTCAATATCCGCTTTTCCATAATCTGTCTCTACTTTGAGATATGGAACATTTTTTACTTTTGTCACATAATTGCGAATCGCTCTTGATTCAATGTCATATGTCAGACAGGTCTGAAGGGTCATTTCCACAACGCCATCTACCTGATAGCGGTCAATCATTCTGCCCATCAGGTCAAATCGATTTTTATTTGGAGACATTACACTACAGCCAATGCTCAGATATCTCTTTGCAAGGGCCAGGTAGAGATCATCGCTTTCCTCATCTACCAGTGTATCGTACTGTTTTGCGCCAGAACAGTTTTCAAATCCTACAACTACGCCGCCATTATCCTCGATTGCACGGATCACTTTCTCCGTAACGCCTCCGATCGGACAACCGGTAACAAGGATTCGAGGCTTTTTCTCCAACATTTTTCCTTCTGCATATTCTTTCTCTATTTTCTCTGCAACAGCATTTAACTCATCAGCGATCACTGTACGGTCAAATTTGAACCCGCTGCCATAGAAAACATGAAACAGATCCAGACCACTGATCGGTGCCGGATCATGCAGCATAACGTCTGCCACTTTCTGCATGGATCTTTGGATTCCATTATTGATTTTGATAGCCTGAAGCAATTTTTCATCCGTAATTTCAGTACCAAACTGTTCTTCCAGGTACTCTTTAAAACGAATCAGTTCCTTGCGATATGCGATTTCCCCTTCTTCTTCCTGAATCTGAGGAAGCTGAAGAAGAAATACCTCCTTGATCTCGGACATGATCTCATACATTTTTTTCTTTCCATCGCAGGTCGTCTCGCCTACTATAACATCGGAAAAATAGAAAAATGGACATTTATCAGTTTTCGCAAATCCGTAGCTGGATTTAATCAGCGGGCAAAGATTTTTAGGTAAATCTTTTTCTGCCTCCGGAATCGTTTCATCAGAAGTGGAACAAAGTCCCACGGTTGCCGCTCCGGCTGCCATAACAATTTCTTTTGGAAGGTACGTACAATATGCACCTACAACAGGAATTCCCTGCTCTTTAATTTTCTTAACTGTGATAAAAGAATTTCTTCTCTGTTCTGCAAATTCTTCAAATACTTCCGGCAACTCTTTAATAATTTTCATTTCAATATTCCATCTTTCTAATAATTTTCTGCTGATTTTATAGATAACAAGCTAATAGAAGTATACCATTATGTTTTGTGTTAATCTAATTGTATATATTAATGATTCCTATAGTTTTATTTGTTATTCAAATAAATGATACAATTTAATCGCACCAGAGAAGCCATCATCCATTGACTCTATAAA
>JAZUHS010000187.1:0-8973 GCA_045641845.1 Bulleidia sp.
TCATGATTATCATCCGGCTTATAGTAGTAAAGTTTATATCCTCTTTTTACAAGACATTCTGCAATGATGTTCTCATACAGACCGCCGCGGGCATTGCCGCGCAGGGTATCATTCAACAATGCTCTCTTTGTCTCAAAACCATAGATACAGGTAAGCAGACCGGTGTCATTGATATACAGCTTAAACTGTTCCTCCCTGGCGTTGGCCATTAAAGGAATATAAGGTTCACTGATGTTATAGCAGGGATTTACCAGACAGGAATCAATCAGCCACTGCACGCTGCCGGCGTATTTTCTTCTTGTCTGGCCTTTTTCTACAGTGGAATACTGAAATTTCTTCAGTTCCTTTGCCAGCTGTTTGGGAACGGCATCGTAGCACATGCGCACAAGCTGTTTTTCTCTGCCTTTGGCATGTTTTGAAATATCGTCTTTGTATTCTTCCAGAATGCCTTTCTGTATGTCAAAAACTCTGCTGAAATCCTTATTCACAGCAAAATCATTCACAGCTTCAGGCATGCCGCCGACTACCATGAATTCACGGAAGAGTTCTTCGTATTTCTGATGTGTTACTTCGTCAATCTGTTTATCTGATCCAAGGAAGGTGCCTAGTTCAGCGATTGCTTCCTTAGTGTATCCGTTGGCCCACAGGAATTCTTCGAAATCAAGGGAGTACATGGTCAGCTGTGTTTCATAACCGACAGGGATGGATGCAATTTCGTCAACTTCCTCATCATCGTCCATTCCGTAAGATAAACCGAGAAGAGACCCGGAAGAAATAACATCAAACCTGAAATCTTCCGCAAGGAACTTGATGGCAGTACGGGCATTGCCGCAGCGCTGAATTTCGTCAAGGAAAATCAGTGTATTCCCGGGTATCAGTTTTACACCGGGAATATTTGCGCTGATTCGCTTGAAGATTGTTTCAGATGTGAGATCTCCGCTGAAGATTGCTTTCAGCTCAGGCTGTTTGAAAAAATCAATGCTGATAAAGGAAGCATATTCACGCATGCCAAACTCACGAATGATATATGACTTGCCGACCTGTCGTGCGCCTTTGATAAGCAGACATTTCCTGATGTGCTCTTCGCTGCGTTTCTTTTTCCACTTGAGCAGCTCTGAATAAATCTTTCTTTCCAGCATAATGATCACCTCTGCATAAAATCGTAGTCTTATTTTAATTAAAAATGCATAAAATCGCAACGTGTGAATGCTTTAAAATGCATAAAATCGCAATGTCGAAATACCGAAAAATGCATAAAATCGTAACCTCTGTTCTGTGAAAACTGCATATTTTCGTAAATGGACAGAATAAAAGACAGCAATGATAAATAACCACTGCTGTCTTAATGCCTGTAGAAGAAACAGATGTTATGCGGAAGCTCTTTCGTCCCAGGCACCTCTGCGGTATGCCAGGAAGGTGATCAGAGCACCGATGCACCATGTGATCAACATGGACCAGAACATCATTGAGCAGTCACCGGAAGGAAGTTCCGGAGTCTTTGTGAGCCATACCAGACCATAAGCCAGCGGAACACGCAGACATACAGTTGTGATCATGGAGATCCACATAGGTGTCATTGTATCACCGGCACCGCGCATGATACCGGAGAGGCACTGTGTAACTTCCATGGCAACATAGCCGGGAGCCAGAATGCACATCATACGATAGGACAGATCAATCAGAGACTGTGTCTCGGAGAAGATACCCATGATGTTTTTGCCGAAGGCAAGGATCACTACCAAGAGGAACGCAGATACGCCCATGGCTGTTAATGTACCGCTCTTAGCACCCTGCTTGACGCGATCGATCTTGCGGGCACCGACGTTCTGACCGGCGTAGGTTGTCATGGCATTGCCGAAGGAGAAGGCGGGCATCATAACGAAGCCGTCGACTCTCATGACGATAACGTTGGCTGCGATGAAGGCTTCACCGAAGCTGTTGGTTAAAGACTGTACGATGATCATGGACATGGAGAAGATCATCTGTGTAACACCGGAAGGAAGACCTAAACGGATCAGGTGCTTTGTGTAGGAAGCATCCAGCTTGAGATACTTCTTGCCGAAGTCAAAGAGATCTGTCTTGGACATCAGCTTGCGCAGACACAGATATGCGGATACGCACTGAGCGATGATCGTAGCTAAGGCAACACCGGCAACACCCATCTTCAGACCTGCTACGAAAGCAAGGTCACCGATGATGTTGAGGAATGTAGCGATTAACAGATAGATCAGAGCGGATATGGAATCACCAAGACCTCTCAGGATACCGGAGAGGATGTTATAGAAGTTCAGACCGACACAGCCGACCAAGAGGATTAACAGATACTGTTCACACCAGCCGATAATGCTTTCCGGAGTATTGAGCAGATGCAGCAGCGGGCGGGAAACGACCGGTGTCAGAATCATGATGATTAATGTCGCAATCAGTGTCAGGGAAATACATACACCGACAGTCTTGGACAGCTGTTCTCTGTTGCGGGCACCATAGGCCTGGGAAACCATGATACCGGAACCGACGGAGATACCCATGATCAGTACGATCAGAAGGTTGACGATGGGACCGGCGGAACCTACCGCAGCCAGGGCGTTATCACCGACAAAGCGTCCGACGATGATACTGTCGACTGTGTTGTAAAGCTGCTGGGCAATGTTGCCGATGAGCATCGGGATTGTAAATTTGATGATCTGACGGACAGGGCTGCCATGGGTCATGTCAACCGGGCCGAATAAATCTTTCAGCATATGCAATTACTCCTTCCTGCATTCTTGATATATGAATGTTCACACTCGGCATTATGTCATAGATACGTGATGAATAACAGTTCATAGAATGCAATTCGGACAACATAGCATGAAAAAAGGAGATCAATGATCAGATCTCCTGTGAATCAATGATGTTCACCATACACTTCCTCAAAGATTTCTTCCGTGATTTCACCAACCTGATTCTGCATATCACGGATATCCTGCATATTCATACCGCCGAAGATTTCCGAGGATTCGTTCTCATGAGCTACGTGATAGATACCGATATAGCCGCCGAAGTAGCAGCCATGATTGCTTCTGTTCTTGAACTGCACTGTACCATCGGAATAACGGTAGATTGTACCGGAGTAGGAAGTTGTGTAGGTATAGAAGTTGGAGAAGAAACCGCCGTTACGGGGGTTGTCCATCTTCAGATCGAAGGTAACGGTAAATGCTGTCTCCGGTTCATACCAGACAGTCACGCTGTTCTGGGAAAGATAGCCGCTGCCGTATCCCTTTACGGTCAAAGGTTCGCCATTGAGAGTATAGGTCTGACCGCAGGCAGCCAGTTCTGTCTTGAGGATTTCCTCAACCTGCGCTACCAGTGCAGTCTGTTCTTCATAGCTCAGCTCGGTAATGGAAGTAACTACAGAAGGGAAAGCACCCATTCTCAGCTCTCTGGTATCGTTTTCAATGACATAGCCGTAATCTGCCAGTGTATTGCTGTTGTAGTCAGCTTCCGCATAAATGTATTCGCCATTATACGTATTGCTTTCCGTACCGAAGCTCCATCTGTAGCTGATGCCAAGATCCTTCATCAGCTGCGGTACAGAGAAGGATACATCTGTACCGGAACCATTGATCACCCAGTCGGCACTGACGCCTTCAAAGGGATCCAGTACACGCAGATCCGCAAGGCCGCTGACCTTGTAGCTCTTCTGATCATTAACGACACGGATATGTGCAGCCTTGGCAAAGTCTGCGTTATATGTACATGCATAGGTAATGGCATCGCCATTGCTTAATGCTTCAGACTGATTGAAGCCGCAGACGATACTGTCCGCAAAGGCGTAGATGTTAGAAGCATCCTTGCCCTGTTCCTGCAGTTTCTGTGCTTTCTTTTCCAAGGCCTTGATTGCTGTCTTTTCCGGGGCAAAGCCTGCTGTTACAGAACCTTTGCCGTTATAGCCATCAAAGGAAAGCATCGATGCATCCAACAGGGAAATCTGTTCACCAAGTATATTCTCATAGAAATACAGACCGGCAATGCCTCCTGCCGCAAGCAGGGACAAGAGAATACCGAAGATCGCGGCAACAGGCATACGCAGCTTTCTCTTCTTCTTTCTGCGCTTTGTACGGCGAGGCTTAAAATCCTGATCGAGGATCGGGATTTCTTCGGTATCGTCGAGACTGCGCAGTCGTTCTGCGGCATCTGTCATTTTTCTGAGGATGTCGTCTTTTTCCATGGCTGTATTTTCAGATGAAAAGCAGTAAAACGCAATAGTTTGCGGGTGATGTGAAGCATAGCTTAAGAATTCAGGGCAGTATAGATCATCTCTGAGAGATGTCCGATTTCATCAAAAGCTTCCTGATCACCGGGACCGTCACTGCTCATAATAACAAGAATATACGTGCACTTGTCACCATAGATGATGGCACTGTCATTCTGTGTATAACCCAGTTCTCCGGTTTTGTTGGCACAGAGAACTTCCGGAGGTAAGCCGGAAGGAATCTTATGACGATAATACTGATCCTTCATATAGGAAAGAATACGTGCAGATGCTTCAGCATTGACGTAGGTGCCGTTATAGATTTGTTCCAGAACATAACCGATATCACGGACACTGGTTAGATTGTCAGCGTCGTCATCCCACGGATGTTCGGCACCGATCAGTCTGCCGGAATCGGTACAGCCAAGCTTCTGTGCAAATGCAGTTGTCTGCATATAGCCTTCACGATAGCTGTTGTTGCCAAAATAAGTTTCCAGATTCACCCAGGCATCATTATCGGAAAGACGGATCATGATCTCTTCCCAGTAATCCGATGCTTCGACAGGGTGGATATCATGATTCATCACCGCTTCTTCATATCTGCCGGCAACGAATAGCTTGATGAGGGATGCAGAAGGCATCTGGTGGTTGTTGATCATGATGGTTTCACCATCATCCAGACGCTTTAAATATAATGCCCAGTCACCTTCCTGCTGTGACAGCTCTTCACTCAGTTCTTCCTGCAGTTCATCCAGAGGCAGAAACAGCGGGACAATCTCATGATCGGCATTGGCCAGATACTTTTCAGGATCTTCTTCTTCAGTGATCTCCGGTACTCCTCCATCCGCAATGATCTGTTCCGGTTCCGACTGCAATGCAAAGTACACTAACGGGATCAGGCACAGCAGTGCTGCAAACAGTAACAATGGCCATCTCTTCTTCTTTTTCTTGACAGGAATTGTCTGTACAGGACGTTCCTTTTCAATCCATGTCTTTGCCAAAACAGCAGCACAGCGCCAGGGTACAGGTACATATGTATTGAATCTGTGCTGATGATGCCTGCCTGCATGACGCAGAAGATTGCGGCGATAAGCACGATGCTTACGGTAAGCAAAGGATTCGGGAATGACTTCAGGAACATAGACACGACGGAATGAAGAAGGCAATAATCTCTTCTTTCTTGCTTCATGACTATGACGTACAGGACGAAGACGGCGCTGTACACATGCACGCTGCGTATGGTTGATATACAGACGGTGTGATCTGTACGCGCATGATACCGGCAGAACCGGCGCGGTATAGATACGTCGGAATGAAACCGGCAGTACTCTCTTACGACGCGCAGTACTCAGCAGACTGCGGCGTGTATGAACATAGCGCAGTCTTTTCTGATTACGCAGAAAAACCCTGTGCTTCTGGTAAAAGAGGACAGGGACAGATACTTCTTCAGCTGTTTCAGCATGTAGATAACGATGAAAGCCGGCATGATCAGCGTGGGTTGTATGCGTATGTGCATGGCTTCTTTTTCTGCGTGGTTTCATGCGTACATTAAAACATATTTCAGACTTAAATGTATGCCCGTATATCGGATTCTGGCAGCGTTTACATATAGAGTGCTAACAGAAAATAGCAGATAAATGCTATAACTGCTAAAACTCAAAACAGTGCATAAATACAGCATATTTTAGCTATTGCAGGATTACTGTTAAGAAATTGATAAGAAATATATTAGCACTCATATGTTGACAGTGCTAAAGCAGTGAGTATATTTGTAGGTGTGAGATACAAAGGTATCCGATGAGATGATCACAGCAATGGGATCACGATAGATAAGAGGTATTCAAAATGACAAACTATTTAACAGATGATTTCTTCAATGATGTATTCAGCAGCGTATTCCGTGCTCCTGTGTTCGGTAATGAAACACTCATGAAGACAGATATTTATGAGAAGGATGGCAGATACGTTCTGGAAACAGAACTCCCCGGTTACGCAAAGGAAGATGTCACCATCTCCCTGTACAATGGCGATCTGACTGTACGTGCAGAAAAGCAGAAGAAGGAAACAGATGAGAATGTACGTATCCTCCGCCAGGAACGTTACCGCGGTGCATGCACAAGAACCTTCAAGGTTGGTACAGCTCTGACAGACGCTGATATCCATGCCTCCTTCCAGGATGGCATCCTGTCCATTGATTTCCCGACAGAACAGCGCAAGCAGGAAATGGAAAAGAAGATCATCAGCATTGGCTGATGAGAGAGGAGTAAAACTATGAGATTTGCACCTATGATGAGAAACGAAAGAGCCCTTGGCTTATTCGATGATGTATTCAGCACACCGTTCTTCACATCCGATTCTCTGATGAAGACAGATATTACAGAGAAGGATGGTATCTATACACTGAAGACAGAACTTCCCGGCTACAGCAGGGAAGATGTAAAGATGTCTCTGTACAATGGCACATTGACCATTGAAGCTTCCCGCAATCACACAGACGAAGAGAAGAATGAGGAAGGCAGAGTCATCCGCAGTGAACGCTACATGGGTTCCTGCACAAGATCCTTCTATGTCGGCAAGCAGGTCAAGGAAGAAGACATCAATGCTTCCTTCAAGGATGGTATCCTGAGCATCACTGTTGCCAAGAAGGACGAACAGAGAAACGACAAGCAGTACATCACAATTGATTAATCAGGGGAAGATGACGGAGCGATCTGTCATCTTTTCTGGGTATACAGAAAAACAGAAGGACATCTGCCTTCTGTTTTTGGAATTCGTAATATGTTCTGATGTGAAACCTTTAAATGAAGAGTTCGTTAGTCTTAGCGACAGAACATGCCTTCTTCAGTACCAGAGAAACAACCTTGGTCATGATCGGATTGACACCGCGGGCCTTGGCAGGGCAGATGGAAACACAGCGCATACAGCCGATGCACTTTGTCTTATCTGTAAGACGGGGATTTGCAGCATCGATGGCACCGGCAGGACAGCGGGCAGCACATGTACCGCAGGCTGTGCAGGATGCATTTGCCTTGGGAACCATTGCGGAACCTGCCTTCTTATACGGTCTGTTGCCGGGAACGGAAATGCTTTCTGTTTCCTGTTCTGCTTTGGCAAGGATCTTTTCGCCGAAGCTGCTTAACTGACTGCAGTCCTCTGTATTGGGACGGCCGCTTGCATAGGCATTAACAATAGAATGTTCAGCGACGGCAGCGACAGCCGCAATCACCTGAAAACCTGCCTTTTCAGCATAGTCCTTCATCTGAAGCAGGGTATCGTCATAAGCTCTGTTGCCATATACTGCAGCAACAGCACATTTTGCATTGTTGCCTTTGACTGCCGCAAGACGGTCAAGTGCAAGCTGCGGCGCAATACCGCCAAAGGACGGCATGGCAATCAGTACCAGAGAGTTCTCTTCAATATGAGCTGAATAATTGCTGTCGGTCAGATCGATCAGTTCTGTCTTTGGCCAGTTTGCAGTGATCGCATCTGCACACTTTTCAGTTCCCCTGGTAGGGCTGAATATCATCTTGTAGGTTTTCATAGTGTACTTCCTTTCGCGGTGTAATTTATAAAACTACATCTATGCGTTTATCTTAGTGAGCAACAGGTGTAGTGTCAATATTTACACCATGGTAACAGGATGTTATTGTAACTGCGGAGGTACAGAAGATGCACATCAGTAATAAATGCTCTATTGCCATTCACTGTCTGATCTTTATCAACGAATATGGCAAAGAACAGAAGGTTACAAGTGAACTGCTTGCGTTATCCACCGGCTGCAACCCGGTGACAATCCGCAACATCATCAGCCGATTGAACAAAGCAGGAATGATTGATGTTAAGTTCGGAACAGGCGGTGCAACCGTTGCTGTACCTTTGAATGAAATATCGTTATACAGTATCTGTGAAGCAGTTGATCCGGATGCTCTGGATAAGATGATCGGCATTCATGTGGCCCCTTCACCGTTCTGCCCTGTCGGCAGAAACATCAAACCAGTGTTGAAGGATGCCTATGAAAGTGTAAAGCAGGATATGATCACAAGCATGAAGACAGTTACACTGGATACCATGGTGGATGACTTTCATAACAGACTTGAAGCCTGAATTACAGTAAATAACAGACAGAATGGCAGTGATTGCCCGCAAGAGTAGTCACTGCTTTTTCTTCCGTGCTTCATCGCAAGGAAAACGCAAGACTTTGTCCATGGGAACCGGTTTTTCTCCTTTCTATAATCCTGATGAAGCAAAGGAGGAAACCTATGAAACAGATACTGATCAATACAGCACCCATTCTTGTATGGATCCTGGCGGTAACCGAAGCAATCACAGTCTATGTATGTATTCGTAACAGCAGGAATACATTAAACAGACTGGCATCTTTTGTGTCTTTCGGTCTTGCCATTGATGCGGCCATCATTGCCTTAGGTGTAATCATTGGGAAGGAACTTTTCTGAAAGGGATCAGTCAGATCAGATATATTCTGCACGGTATGCTTGTGCCGCTACTGATTCCCATCGCTTTCTATACATACGGCATCAGCGGAAAAGGACTGAAGAAGATCATTGCTGCAGTAACAGCGATTGTGATTGTCTACGGGATCATTATGGGCTTTACGACAGTGAGAAAGAATATTCCTGCAGCATTTGAGGCATATGAGCCGGACTTCAGAAGGATACGGGTAATCAGACATCCGGATCGATCTGAAGAACAACATGCAATCCCTGATAGGGGATAAGGGA
>JAZUHS010000188.1:0-8246 GCA_045641845.1 Bulleidia sp.
TAGCCAAGCGGTAAGGCAACTGGCTCTGAACCAGTCATCTCGGGAGTTCGAATCTCTCTATCCCAGCCATTTGAACGGAGCTGACCGCAGCTTCGTTTTTTTCTTTTTTATGCAGTGTTTACGGCTTTCATGTACGTTGTAGTGAAAGATGAAACATTGTACAATTATTCGCGGTAAAGGAGTTTGATAACTATGACGATCAGAACAAGATTTGCGCCCAGCCCTACAGGCTATATGCATATCGGCAATCTGCGTACTGCACTCTACGCATACCTGGTAGCAAGAAAGGATCCTGAAGGTGTATTCATCCTTCGTATTGAGGATACTGACCAGGGCAGACTTGTCGAAGGCGCTACAGATATTATCTACGACACAATGAAGGCATGCGGTCTCAAGCACGACGAAGGACCGGATGTCGGCGGCAACTACGGTTCCTATGTTCAGTCCGAACGTATGGCCAGCGGCATCTACATGAAGTACGGCAAAGAGCTGATTACACGCGGCGGTGCCCATTACTGCTTCTGTGATGAAGCTGCGATCGCTGCCAACCGTGAAAAGCAGGAAGACGGTTCCGAAGGCTTCAAGTTCAATGACCCCTGCAAGTCTCTGACAATCGAAGAAGCTGAGGCAAGAATCGCTGCCGGTGAGCAGTTTGTCATCAGACAGACAGTTCCTTCCACAGGCACAACTTCCTTCGATGATGAAGTATTCGGCACAATCACTGTCGAAAACTCCACTCTGGATGAACAGGTGCTGATCAAGAGCGATGGCTTCCCTACTTACAACTTTGCCAATGTCATTGATGACCATATGATGGGCATCACTGATGTTGTAAGAGGTATGGAATACCTCTCTTCCACACCGAAGTACAACCGCATCTACGATGCATTTGACTGGGATATCCCCCGTTATATTCACTGCCCGCCAGTCATGAAGGATGAACACAGCAAGCTGTCCAAGCGTAATGGCGATGCTTCCTTCCAGGATCTGGTAGCCAAGGGCTATCTGCCGGAAGCAGTTCTGAACTATATCGCTCTGTTAGGATGGGCACCGAGCGAAGATCGTGAAATCTTCACTCTGGATGAACTGATTCAGGCTTTCGATGTTAAGCATATCGGCAAGGTCGGTGCAATCTTCGATCCTGAAAAGCTGAAGTGGATCAATGCTCAGTGGCTCCGCAATATGGATCCTGAAGCATTCTATGAACTGGTTAAGCCTTACATTGATGAAGCAGTCAAGTCCGATGTTGACAAGAAGACACTGGCCCGCGTTCTGCAGCCTCGTGTTGAAACTCTGAAGGATATTGCTGAAAAGGTAGACTTCATTGATGTCTTCCCTGCTTACAGCAACGATCTCTACTTCAACAAGAAGATGAAGACAAATCCCGAAGTTGCTCTGGGTTCTCTGAAGAACAGCCGTGAACTGCTGGTAAATCAGGAAGACTGGTCTGAAACAGCTCTGCATGATGCACTGCTGGAACTGCCCAAGAAGCTTGGTGTCAAGAACGGTGTCATTCTGTTCCCGCTGACAATTGCCATCTGCGGCAAGCAGTCCACACCCGGCGGTGCAATTGAAATCTCCCATATCCTCGGCAAGGAAGAAACACTGAGAAGACTGGATCTCTCCATTGCCCAGCTCGAGGCTGCGCAGTAATGGAGCTTCGTGTCATTAATGACAGGAATGTGTTTGACAGCTTTGTCAAAGCACATCCGAACTGTCATTATATGAAGACTTCCATGTGGGGCGAGTTCAGAAAAATCAATGAAGGTCTCAAATATGAGCTTCTTGGTTTCTATGATCAGAATGAGCTGAAAGCAACCGCTTTGGCCTTTTCCGGCAGCTGGCTGATGCACAAGTATATCTATGTGCAGAAAGGTCCCTGCATGGACTATGCCGACAGAAAGCTCCGTGATGAAGTCCTCTCTCTTCTGAAGGATTATGCCGACAGAAAGCATGTACGCTTCCTGCGCGTGGATCCCAATGTCAATCGTGTGCCCCACGATATCAAGGGCAATGTTCTTGAAGGATACAACAACGAATATGTAACCGAAGAGATCAAGGAACTCGGCTATATTCATAAAGGCTACGGTTATGCCTATAACGGCAGCTGGACGAATCGATATACCCTGATCATTGATCTGACTGCGGATGAAGATACGATTGAAAAGCGATTCTCCAAACCGCGCCGTACTTCCCTGAACCGTCATAAGGTCAGCGGTGTTACAACCCGTTTCGGTACTGATGCCGATATTCCAAAGCTCATGGAATTTGAAAAGATGCTCTCCCTGCAGGATGGTTTCCCTCCGCATAAGCATTCCTTCTTCAAGTCCCTGCTTGACTGCTTTGGTGAGCATGCAGTGATGTATGTGACAGAGATCAATCTGGATACAATGGTATCCGGCATTGAAACGGAACTTGCCGGCAAGAAGTACACCAAGGATCCGGAAGCCCGTGCTGCCAAGGAAAAGAACCTTGTGCAGGCGCGTGAACTTCGTGATAAGTTCGGCAGCAGTCTTCCGATTGCGGCAGGTATCTTCCTGCGGATCGGTGAGTGGTCATGGGATCTGTACACCTACAACCACAAGGAATTCAACTTCATCAAGTGCGTTGATAACCTGCACAGATTTGCCATTCATGATATGAAGACAGCCGGTGTCATTCACTATGACATGTGCGGCTTCTCCGGTGTTACTACACCGGATGATGGTGAATACGGTCTGTATCTCTACAAGAGTTCCTTCGGTCCTGAATACATCGAGCAGATCGGTGAATTCGACTATGTACGCAACCCTGCTGCGATGAAGCGCTATCGCTTTGAAAAGCTGGCAATCAATCACATCAAGCGTGATATCTGGGCAAGAAAGTACAAAGCAATAAACAGATAACTGAACAGGTCCATGAGCAGCTGCTCATGGGCTTTTCATATACGAAAAAAAGAAGTACCCGAAGGTACTTCAGTATAAATCGTATTAAGCACGTCTTCTGCGCAGACGATTGCGGATCACAGAGAGGAAGTCCTGATGGAACAGATTCTGCGGGATCTTCATCAGCTGAGCAGCTGTGAAATAAACAACAACGGAAAGCATGCCGTTTACTACAACCAGACCAAGCGCTGTCATTCTGCGGCCATGATCACCGGCAATGCCAAGCTTGCGCAGACCGAAGGAGAAGACAAACATCACGGCAAGTGCACCGCCTACCTTCAGAAGATTTACAGTCAGATCCTTCAGGCGGATGTTGTACTTGCTGTCGATCTGACGGACGTTGCCGATGAAAACATAGGAATTACCGACAACGGAGGACAGAACGGCACCGCGGAAGCCGAAGATATAAATGAAAGGTACCATGACAATCGCCTTGACGATGGCACTGACAGCCTGACGGCGTAGAACATCCTTCTTGAGACCAAGCGCAATCATCAGCGAACTTGTAACCGGGCAGATTGTACCCAGGAAGCCTTCGATGGACAGCCAGCGGACAACACTGGAAGCCAGTTCAATATCGCTTGTACGGAACAGTACATGATAGATATCCGTCGCATAGATGGCAATGCAGGCACTGGCCATGGAACCGATGAAGAAGACGATGCCGATGCATTCCGTAATAATGCGGGACACACGGTCATTGTCCTTGTTGGTAATTGCTTCAGTAACATGCGGAATCAGCGCAGCGACAAAGCCAGGCGCCAGAATCTGCGGGATACTTGTCAGCTTATAGCCAACATAGTTGAATGCGGATACGATGACAGCATTCTCTTCTGCTGTGTAGCCATGTCTGCGCAGACCAATCGGCAGCAGTGTGGAATTGAAGATATCATCGCAATAGCCGATGACTGCTGTAAGCAGATAAGGTACAGCCAGAAGCAGCAGTTCTCTGAGCAGTTCCTTGTTCTTAACATCCGTTTCAGGCTGTTCATCAGCGAGACTCTGAATCTCTTTGAGGTTCTTCTTATCAAAGAGATAAATCTGCAGGATACCTGCGACAGCAGCAACACTGGTAGACATGACTGCAGCATACAGGGCGAAACGACGATCCATGTTGAAGACATAGACAATCATGTATGCCATGGAAAGCAGGAAGCCTACACGGAAGATTTGTTCGAATGTCTGTGAGAATGCATATTCTCCCATTTCCTTTCTGCCCTGCCAGAAGCCTCTGTAGGAAGAAAGGATCGGAACGAAGAAGACAGCCAGCGCCAGAATGCGCATCGCATTGGCCATGACTGCAGGATCACCTTCACCAACAACAATATTGGCAATGAATCCTGACAGCATTACCAGAATGATCATACCGGCAAAGCCCATCAGTCTTAGCAGGCGCATGGAGATCGCACGGATCTTCAGCAGTGCACGGTTATCTCCAAGGACAGTATACTTTGCTACGATCGTACTGATCGCAAAAGGAATACCTGCTGTAAATACATTCAGGACGTAAGAATAAATCAGATAAGCAGTGCCATAGTAGCTCTGCAGATCATCGTAAAGAAGAATTGATGACAGCGGAATGGAATAGAACAGACCAAGCAGCTTTGCGACAAACAAACCTGCGGTACCGACCAGACCGCTGAGGATAATCGAATTCTTGACGTTCTTTTTAATATCTTTCTTTTCAGTCATGAACAGCCTTTCCGTTCTTGATTCTGCTCAGCAGCTTATACAGTGTATTAACAGGAGAACAGGATGCTTCAAACTCACCGATGAGTTCAACAACTTCACCATTGAACTCCTTCTTGAACAGATATACACCATAATCATCTGCACTGTCATCAAAAATGCCGGAAATTCCGTAAAGATTGTATCGGCTGATACCATGTTCCATACCGTACTTCATCATCTGCCAATGCAGTGCGAAGGGAGAAGCGAACTGCTTGTATTCCTCATATACACCGGCGAGAAGACACATGATCTCATTCTTGTTGACAAAGAAGACGCTGGAGGAAAGTGCAAGTTCGTTGCCCTTCTCCTTCTGCAGAGCTTCCGCTTCTTCAATACGCTTTGTATAGGAAGCCAGAACATCTTCAGAGATCTTCTTGCGCTTGTTGATCTTCACGGAATCAGGATTCTTGGCCAGCTTGGCATTGCAGTCATCAATAATCGCCTGTTCTGCAGCTGCATCTTCACGTACGGATTCCAGATAATAATCCATGTTGATGACAGCACTCAGGAACATCGCATGACCGCGGGTACCAAAGCTTCTCAGAAGATTACGGTAGTATTCGGGAGAACGGACTTCAAATCCCCTTCTTTCACCTGTCGCAACGGCTACACGGATAAATTCATCAATGCTGGATTCATCCAGTTCCTTAGTATAGATTCTGTACTTGATGGTTCTCTGTACAGATCTGCGGGCGTTGCGTTCAAAACTTGCCAGCAGAGATTCTTCTGTATGACCTGTCAGCGGAATCGTATACATCCAGCGGCATTCGCGGGTCAGATCAATACCGCGGGTAAAGCCATGATGGGCAAAACCGCAGCTTTCAATCGCTTCCACAACATCGCTGTTATCAAAGCCGCCTTCAACAAGACCGCCATCCAGGTTTCTCTCCTTATATGCAACATACGGGTCAAAACGCAGGGACATGCCCTTATGCTTTGAACAGTATTTCTTCACTTCCTTCAGGAATGTCTTCAGCAGTTCCAGATTCTTGAAATCCACTAGGAAACCGCGGGGTGCATAGTACTGACGGAAGCCCATAACAGTACGATAGGAAAGCATGCCGCCGGCAACAAGTGTGCCATTGTCCTTCAGACCTACATATACACAGGGAAAACCTGCGATTTCACGCATCTCCGCCATATCGACGGACTGCCAGATATTGTAATCATCCCTAGCTTCAGAGAATGTCTGAAACTCTTCTTTTGTTAATTCAATCAGTTCCATTTTCTTCCTCCTCAGCCGCGTCCTTTCAGACGATTGCGGATTGCACGCAGAGTATCGTATACAGCACCGATTACATTGGTATTCAGATTGAATTCACCAATGTATTCGATAACGTGTCCGCCGAAGCCTCTCTTGAATTCATAAACACCATAGAAGATGTTTCCTTCTTTCTCGAAGTTGCCGGAGATGCCATAGAAGTTGCATGCCCTGAAGCCCATTTCATAGGCATCACGGATATGTGCATCATACATTGCATACTTCGGTGTAAAGCTTCTGTATTCTTCAAGAGAACCGGATGTCAGTGTCAGATACTCTTCACCGTTTTTCATGGAAAGCAGCGCTGCAACATCTCTGCCTTCAGGATATTCATTTCTGAAGCTTTCCGCATCCGCAAGATCCTGCTTCAGCTTGATGATGCGATTGTCGGAAGTCTCCTTCTTCTTGAGCAGCTTCGCACCGACATTGGCACGTTCCATCTCTTCAGCAATCTTGCGGTTAGCAGCTTCCTCTTCACGCAGATTCTGTTCAGCACATGCGACATAAGCATCTGCATCAAGACGTGCGATGTAGATTGTCATCATATCGCCCATGTAACGATACATATCAATGTAGTATTCGGTTTCACGGAAATCGAAGTCCTTGCGTTCCGCTGTGTTTCTGAACAGATTCTCCATAATTTCGAGATCATCTGCTGTACCTCTGCGAACACGCAGACCGCGGGAATATGCCTTCTCCAGATTCTTTCTTGTACTCTTTGAGAACTGTTTCTTCTTTTCTTCGTAAGGCTCATCCATCAGCATTCTGTATGCCCATCTGACCTGTCTTGTTTCCAGATACAGATTGAAGCCGAAATGCTTATAGCCAAGTGAAATCAGGTTATTGAAGGATTCTTCATCCGCAGGCTTATCTGCAAGCAGAGAACCGTCCTTTTCTCTTTCGCGATAGATGTGATTGGGATCAATGACAATACGGAAACCGCCATGGGCATTGACAAACTTCTTCATTTCCTTTGTGTAGAAAGTCAGCAGCGGCTTGTTATGCCAGTCAATCAGATAGCCTCTGGGGGCATAGAAAAGCTTTCTGCCCAGGAATACCGGATCTGCGCAGAAACATGCTGCACAGAGAATTTCACCATTTTCCTCCACACCTGTATAGTAAACATCAAAGCCCTGATACTTTCTCAGATCACCAAGACCTGAGGACTGCATGAAACTTCCTTCCGGATGCTTTGATGCGAAACTTTCAAACTGTTCTTTCGTCAGTTCTGTGAATCTCATTGTTTCACCTCTTTATTCGTTTCCCTTTCTGCCTGCACGCAGCTTAGCTGCCTGCTTCAGCACAAACGGGTAAATCTCATCAAATGCCTTATAAACCGGACGATTCAGCACAATATTGAATTCACCGATATATTCTTCAACATTCATCAGCCAGTTGGACTTGAACAGAGTCAGGCCGTCATCCAGTGTACCTTCAATGCCTCCGAAGCTGCAGTGTGTGATACCAAGATCCACACATCTGTCCAGACACTTTGCATACAGCAGATAGCTGGAATACATACGCAGATAATCCGGATGATTGCCCATATAGAACAGTTCCATCAGACCATCGTTATATACAGCAAGAATACCGCATGTAATGACTTCATCCTTGCCTTCACGTTCATAGTCCGCTTTGAGCTTTTCAATCTCCTTGCGGTCATTTGTCAGCTGCTGATTGACTGCAGCCTTTTCTTTCTTCTTCAGAGTTCCTTCAGCAAGCTTTGCCTCGGCATCGGCGATAGATTCTTCAAGACGCTTCAGCTGACGCGGGAAGTTCAGACGAGTCACCATGCAGATCGCATGATCGCCATAGACTTCCATCATATTGCGGAAATACTCTTCATTACGCAGTGCAACGCCTTTTCTGACTTCGGTATAGTGCATTGCGGTAGCCAGATCATGTACATACTCAGGACCTTCGTATACCTCAATACCCTTATGCTCAGCAGCACGGATGCACTTTGTTGTTCTGTGCTCCAGGTGTTCACGGTAATCGGGAGTCACATCCATTTCCGCATTGAAGCGCGGCTGTGTAGCTTCTTCAATACGAACTGTGTATCCCTTGTGACGTGCACCCAGCTTCTTCAGCATTTCAATGATGTCTGTATTCTCATATACATGAGCTTCAGCACGATCCTTGTATGCATACTTTCTGGAAAGGACAGACGGATCAAAACGGATTGCAATCGCCTTTCTCTTCTTTGCTGTCTTCTTCAGCTGGCTGAAGTAGAAACGCACAAGTTCTTCATTCCTGTAATCCATTACAGGACCTCTGGGAATGTAGAACAGTGTAGTTCCTAAAGGCATGCGGCGGATCAGCACAAGAGC
>JAZUHS010000189.1:0-6103 GCA_045641845.1 Bulleidia sp.
AAGTTCATAAGGTTCGCACCACTTGTTGGAACCGGAAGGAACATCATAACGGAAAGGAGAACCTTCGTTAGGATCGATGTTCATTTCTACTGTCAGGTATGTACCTTCAGCAGCGTCTACCTTATTGCCCTTTTCATCGGACAGATATACATCAACAACGTTTCTGTCGGAAGAAGCAACATATACGGACAGATTAGCCCAGTTAGTAGCTTCCTTGGATTCTACTACCTTGAATGTATCTGCCTTGATGTCTTCAGCCTTAACTGCTTCATCCAGAGCGATGATTGTCTTCTGTACTGCAGGACCCCAGTCGTCACCGACGATGACGAGTCTCTGTGTACCTGTAACTGTTTCAGACTGCCATGCTACTTCTGTGAGGAACTTAGCCAGAGCCTGAGGCCATGTAAACCAGTCATGAGAACCGGGAACATAGATATCACCTGCATTTGCATAGTTAGCAGGGATATTAGCTTCACACCAGTCAGCCAGAGTTTCGATTGTGAAATGTCCGCCTTCACCGGAGTAAGCAGCGAACATATCAGCACCATCGCCTGCGAAAGGCTTGGAAGCGAAGTCACATGTACCTACAGCTGTGAATACTGTCGGATAGTTGTATTCAGTCTTCATTTCATGATCGTAAGCATTTGTACCGGAGAACATACCGAAGTAACCGAATGTTTCAGGATATCTCCAGAACATATTTGTAGTTGTCTGACCACCCATGGAGAGGCCGCACATAGCACGATCTTCAGCCTTAGTGGAAACATTGTAGTTTTCTTCTACGAAAGGAACGATGTATTCAGCAATATTCGGGCAAACCTTGGAGAAGTCCCAGTCATAGTGGTTGTTGTCCATTGCAACGATGACTGCAGGTTCTGTCAGACCTTCAGCTGCCAGGTTTTCGAGAATGTCATTCGCTGCACCCATGTGGTACCAGTCAGTTTCATCACCGCCGCCGCCATGAGACAGATACAGAGTCTTGTAAGGTTCTTCTCTTTCAGCATCATAGCCTGCAGGAGTATAAACGCCTACATACTGAGTTGTACCTTCAACGTCTGTATAAGGAACATAAGTCAGTGTACCCTTCTTTTCGGAAGGCAGTACATAATCCATATCAGGAGAACCCGCCTGCTTTTCAGCGTCATAAACACCCTTGACAATGCTTGTTGTCAGGTCGCCTGTCATGTGGTTTCCGTTAGGATTCATGAGCTCAGCTGCCGGAGGATTTGCAGGGTCAGCGATTGTAGCTTCGCTGCCGTCTGCGTAAGTTACTACATAATGATAGCCATAGGCGCCGGAAGTGATCGGGAAGGAAACAGTGTAAACACCATCACCATCTTCATCAGTCATTTCGATTGTTCTTCCCCAGTTGCCTGCGAAAGGAGAAACCTCGGACTTTGTATCCGGCCAGAAGTTGGATGCGTACATACCAGCCTGATATTCTTCAGGAGCATAGGAATTTGTACCATCTGTGTAGTTGAACGGACCGGAAACAGCAACACCTGTTACTTCCTGTTCGCCCTTTGTTCCGTCATACGCAAATGTAACTGTGTAGCCGGAAGGAGATTCTGCATCAGCTGCGACTGTAGCACCGAGCTGAACTGCGGCAGGTTCTTCAGCAACTGCATAGATGCCATTCAGACCTAATGTCATCGCTGCAGAGAGAAGCAGACTGCCTGTCTTCTTGAAATTAGAACTCATAGTCTATTCCCTTCTTTCAGATATGGTCAACCATATCACATATCAATAACCATACAGAATGTAAGCGTTTTCTTCAATAGGCTTTTCTTGCAAAAAATGCATGTTCCAAGGCACTGAACAGCAGTGTCTTTTCTCATTTTCGCGCTATTGCAAAAAGATAAATCAATTACATTCTTTTTTACTTCAGCCTGGTTCATGATCTATTTTTTGTACATGATGAACAACTCTGCCAAAAAACAAAAACGAGGCAGATGCACCTGCCTCACAGTTTCTATTCACCACTGATGCTGCGAACCAGCATCTGCCGGATGCCCGTCAGACTCTCATCACGTTCTATACGGATGACAGCTGCGGACATGATCGTATTCTTTTTAGCAATATCGAAGTAGATATTGAGCTGTCCTTCATGGATACCGGCATAGGGACCTGCCGCAATCAGAATATCCGTAACTCTGTTTAAACCGTTTGCCTTTGCGGCTCTTGCCGTGACATCCATGATCTCACGGCATAATGCGCCCTCATGCATGACGCTTCATTCCCGATTTGACATAGACACTGCGTTCATCCTTGACCATACGGCGTACATCGAAATGACACTGCAGAACACACTGTCCGCAGCCAATACAGTTATCATAGTCAAACATCAGCTTCTTTGCCTTCTTATCGTAGTAAGTCGCACCGGTCGCACAGGATCTGCCGCAGAGATTGCAGCCGACGCATCTGCTTTCATCGATCATCTCCGGAGCATAGAAGGAACGAACAAAGACCTTGCTGAGATAGCCATCCAGCGGACTGCTGTACAGCAGACAGCAGTCATTGCAGCAGTTGCATATATTGAACTCTTCTCTGTTTGCATCATTCTGATAATGATAGATGGTATGAATTGCACCCTTCTTTGCAAACTGTTCCAGCAGATCGCAAGCCTCTTCATAGCTCAGTTTTCTGGAGATACCGTTTTCCACCAGTTGCTTGCTTAAAGGACCGACATTCATGCATCCTTCCAAAGGCAGATCAAAATCACATTCCTTGCCTTCCATCTCCTTATGCAGACGGCAGATACAGTTCATAATGGCAATTTCATCTTTATGATTCTTCAAAAGCTGATATACATCCCCTGCCGGACGTACCTGCTGTTCTGAGGTCAGCGGTTCATCCAGATGAATGGTACGTGTACCCTGGCTGAGATAGGTAGAGAAACGTGCAGGTTTTTCCTTTTCTTCCTTTTCTGCCTGACGGTTCATGTAGTAACGCACAGGAGCGATATTGATCAGCTTGAGCAGACGCCAGAACTCCGTCCACTTGTTCAGGATTGCCTTGTTCTTCTCATTCACAGGACCGGATGTACTTAGCTCAATCCAGCCCGGAAAGATCGGCGCCAGAAGATATTTACTATGATCCTGTTCACCGGGAATCAGGAAGCTCATGGTCATGATCTCTGACCATACTTCCTCCCAATGCGAATCATAGTCTTTCTTTGAGAATGCATGGATGTAGATTTCCTGCAGCTGTGACAGTGTATGTTCACCTGTACCTACTTCCAGCAGATAATCCAGTGTCTTTTCACCCATCGCAAGCTCAAAGCATTCTACAACAGGCTTCATTGCCGGAATCTTTGTTTCCGAGACTTCATTCATTAATCCGATCAGTCTTCTGACCTTTTCCGCAGACAGTGCCATAGCATACATCTCCTTTAATAATGTGACAATTGTAACGGTATCTTTATGAACTGGCACGTATAATGCAATCTCCCGAAAGAAAATGACCTGCATGTACAGGTCATCAGTAAGTGAATTTCATCGCATTCTGCAGTGAAGCCTTCTGATCCTCCAGACGTTTCAGCCGCAGTGCGTGCAGTGTATTAAAGACACATTCCGCATACGCAAGCTGTCCATCCGGCTGCATATGCAGTCCATCTGCTACGAAGTATTCAGGATGTCCCTTTGAAGCACTTTCCCAGTCCACGATATAGACATTATCACGATCCTTTGCCCAGCGCTTCATATCATCATTGACATGAACAGAACTGTCATTGGTTACTGTCACCAGCAGAATCATGCGTGAACCGCAGGTATCCAGCATCTCCATCATGACATCTTCCGGCGGATTTCCGTTCGCACCGAAGTTGAACAGTACTGTATCCGCAAGTATACCGCGGCTGATCAGATCATCGAGAATACCCTTCGCTGACCATGCCGTACGTGATACTTTTGCATCGCAGTATAAACTCGAGAAAGTATCGTACATTCGACCGGAGGCACTGAGCAGCACCGAGTCACCGATCGCAGTCAACGGCATGGAAGCAATATCAGCGTTAAGACTCTGAAGCTTTTTCTCTACTTCCTCAAGACGTCGGGAAATATCCTGATCACGTTCTTCAAACTGCAGATCCAGTTTTTCCTGTCTTGCCAGCATCTCCTGCATTTTCTGTGCATAGGCTTCCTGTGCCGCAATCATATCCTCTTCACGGCTGTTCAGTTCTGCTTCCAGAGCCTGCATTTCCTGTGTCATATCCTTTCCCAGCGCAAGCGCACCGACACCGCCAAGACAGACAATCACAGCAGCAGCAGCCAGCACTTTCTGTATGGATGTTCGCGGCAGCTGTGAGGATACCTGATGAACAAATACAGCCAGTACCATGGTCAGAATCACTGTCATGATCATCTGAAGAACCGCACTCCTCTGATGCATCAGATAGCCAAGATAATAGATCACAGGATACTGTACCAGATAGATTTCATAGCTGTGGTCAGAGATCATACCTACAGTACGATCTGCCCATGCGGGCATCTCTGTCTGTACAGACCATGAGAAAGCCATAATCAATGCAGTAAGCATGGTCGTGAAGATCATCATCGCCGGCATCCAGGGAGAAGCGGAAGGAATCATTACAAACAGTACAGCCAGAAAACATAATGCTCCATAGATAAACCATCTGCGCATTTCTCTGCTGATATGCATCCGCTTACAGAAAACAGAAACATCATAGCGATGAATGCAGAAGCTGACACCCACCATCAATGAGAACAATCTGCTTAATGTGTTGTAGTAGATCGTCATGACATCGGCATATAAACAGAAGAACACGAACCCGATGATACTTGCAGTGCACAATACATCCAGCACCATCTTCATATAATGTCTTGCATATCTTTTCAGCAGGACTGCAAGCAGCGGGAATACCAGTGTGAACTGCACCAGAATACCGGTATACCAGAAATGCATAAAAGGTGAAGAAGCATGGGCTGCGAAGTAATCCTGATTTGCATGCAGCTGCCAGAAGTTGTTATAGCCTAACAGTACTGATAAAGATTCCGGTCTGCGGGAAACCCAGACAATTTCCTTAAACAATAAAGAAACTGCCACCGTCATCAATACCGTAAACACTAACGGAAGATAGATTCTTTTCAGACGTGACAGATAATACACACCCAGTTTCACTTCATGCTTACGCTGCAGAGAACGGCAGAGCAGATATCCGCTCATGACGAAGAAACTGCATACAGCAAGATAACCGCCGGGAAGCAGATTCATATGATACAGCAGCACAGCAATACAGAAAAAGGATCGCATCAGATCCGCACTCACATTTCGTTTTTTAGCTGTCTTTGCATTTACAGTCATGGGTGCATTATATGGTGAGTTTTCTGCACAGACAACAGAAAAAGGAGAATTATGCAGTGCATAACTCTCCCTGTGAACCTGATTGATCAGTTCTTGAAATTTGCGGCAGCGTTTGTACCAGCCAGATAACCGGAAACGTATGTCCAGGACTGTGCCTGACCGCCCCAAGGTGTATAAGGCTTGCCTTCAACGTTTTCAACACCTTCGGAATCCTGACCTACGCAGTACAGGTTAGCGATCGGTGTACCATCAGCCTTCAGTACATTCATGTTAACGTCAACATCCAGACCGCCGACTGTACCATAAGCATAGCTCATGCATTCAACAGCATAGTATGTTGTATCAGCACCGCCAAGTGTAGCACTCAGCTTGTCAGCATCCATACCCAGCTTAGCAGCCAGATCAGCAATGCTGTCAGCCTTAGTTACATCGTTGTACTGCATACCAACTTCGAGGATCTTGTCCATATCTTCAACAGGTGTACCTACAGGGATTTCGCCGCCCTGACCCATGAAGTGGGAACCGCCTGTTGCGAAGTTTTCAGGAAGACCGTTTGTCTTGTATTCATCAATCTGTTCCTGGCTGTAAACAACATAGTACTTATAGCCGGGAATATCTGCATCGTTGCCTGTAGGAACAAGTTCTTCACCTGTGATAGTAACGTTCTTGTTACCGGAAGCCAGAGCCATAGCAGAGAGAATAGCCTTCTGATCAGCAGTCAGATCATCGTTCTTGATCATGTTGGGAATCTGCAGGATGTGGATCATAGGATCAACAGCGA
>JAZUHS010000190.1:0-2906 GCA_045641845.1 Bulleidia sp.
TAACAATCCAGCTGGAGATCAGATCTCCATCTGCCTTGTCATCTTCATGAATTTCAATGACAGCCCATGCTTTCTCTTCTTTTAATTCATTGAAGAGAGAACCGTATACCTGACCTTCAATCGTTACGATGAAGCGGTACGGATTGGCCTTGGAACCTTCCGGAATCACAGGCTCCGGCTCGGGCAGTGGTTCAGGTGTAGGTTCAGGTTCAGGCTCAATGTCTTCACCGGGTTCTTCCGGATTCTCCGGTTCTTCAGGCTCTGAAGGTGTATCAGGTTCTTCACCTTCTTCAGGCTTGGCTGTTTCTTCTGGAACTGCAGTCTCTTCAGGTTCTGCAGGTTCTTCCGGCTTCACGGTTTCCTCAGGATCTGCAGTCTCTTCAGGATCTTCTGTTTCCGGCGGCAGTTCCTTCTTTTCCGTATATTTCTGTTCAATGGAATCAATGTAGTTCCATGCATCCACTGTCAGGAACTTCTCCGGCTTTTCCGGTTCCACAGGAGGAGGTGTAGGTTCAATGGGCTCAGGCTCAATGATCGGATCATCGGGAATGATGGGATCAATGGGCTGCGGTACATAAGGCTTGGTATTGCGCAGACGGCGCAGGTCATACTGTGCCTTGGCAATATTGTTTTCTGTCTGTTCGATGGACAGCTTCTTGATTTCCACAGATAACTGCAGGGAAGTGATGTCATAAGCCATCAGCTTATCACCCTTCTGTACATTCTGTCCTTCACCTACATAGACTTCTCTGACTACCTGCGCACTGTCAAGATATACAGCCTGATGGTCAGACTGGTAAACAGCACCATAAGTACTGTAGGGATTATCCCACCAGCCGATATTCAGCATGCTTACAGGCTGTACTTCGATCGTACGGCCGGAAGTAATCTTCTTAGCACCGAAGATCCCGCCGCCGATGACCACTGCGCCTGCGGCAGCGATGATCAGTCCTTTTTTCAGTTTCTTATTCATGAGATACCTCCTGATCATCCGCAGTCATACGACCATCGATGATATTCAGTCTCTTATGGGCAAAGGAAGCAACCTTGGCATCATGTGTAATCATGACAATGGTCACACCCTGCTGATTCAGTTCTTCAAACAGACTCATCACCTGACGTCCGGACGCCTGATCCAGCGCACCGGTAGGCTCATCTGCCAGCAGAAGACGAGGATGGTTGATCATAGCACGGGCAATTGCCACACGCTGCTTCTGACCGCCGGAAAGCTGGTTAGGATAGAAGTTTGCACGTTCTTCCAGACCGACCTTCTTCAGCTCTTCCATTGCTCTCTTACGACGTTCTTCCTTGCCGACACCGGCATAGACTAAAGGCAGTGCAACATTCTCCAGAGCAGTCTCTCCTGCTAAAAGCTGGAAAGTCTGGAACACAAAGCCGATCTTGTTCAGACGGACATCGGAAAGTTCATTATCGTTCATGCCTGCGATGTCGATGCCATCCAGCAGGTATGTACCTTTGCTGAGACGATCAAGACAGCCGATGATATTCATCAGTGTTGTCTTACCGGAACCCGAAGGTCCCATGATGGCGATATAATCCCCTTCTTCCACCTGGAAGGTAACATCCTTCAGAACAGGTACCAGAAGCGGTTCTTCGCCATAATCCTTGTATACATTACGAAGATCCAGAAGCATACAGTTACCTCATATCTTCATCAGACACTGTCTTCTGACCTTCTGTATATGTATCATCCGGCCATGCCAGATAATCATCTTCACTGACACCGGAAAGAATCTGTGTCTTCCATGTCATTTCATCCATTTCACCAAGTTCAACAGAAACCTTTTTCAGCTTCTTCTTTACACTCTTCCATACATAGGGATTACCGTTTTCATCATAGGCAATGAAGGAAGAATCCAGCCATACACCTTCAAGATCCGCACCGGCAGTCTGACCATAGTCAGGTTCAATGAAGACATGCTGGCCAAGCATCAGACCTGTACTTGTATTCATGGATACATAGAAAGGATACTTGGAAGCATTCTCACCGGAACCGCCATAATACATCATGTCCTGATTATTCTGATCCGGCTCATTGCCGATTTCTGTTACAGTACCGCTCCAGACTTCATTTTCATCCACACGGGAACGGATGAGAACGGAAGTACCGGGCGTGATTGTACCCATGGACATTTCATCCAGCTTGCCCTTTACACGGAATTCACCGGTCTGTGTAATTGTCATAAAAGGCTTTTCATTGCCGTAGTTATCCCAGCCGCCGTTTTCATTGATGGCCTTGATCGTACCATTGATGGAAGCAGTCACAACCGCATTAGTCATTTCCTGATTGTAGCGGGTAATATCCGCTTCCTTGCTCTTCTTATCAAACTGCGCCTGACGTACAGACATCTCATAACCGTTGATTTCAGAAGTATACTGATACTTCATACCTTCATCGGAAGTCTGTGCACGCTGCTTCTGCAGATCCGCAATACTTAAGTTGTAGCCTTCAATCTGATTGTCCAGCTCTTCCAGTTCCAGACGCAGAGTTTCAATCTGACGCTGGGCATCACGGACATCATAGCGGAACAGCTTTTCACCTGCACCGACCTTCTGGCCTTCTTCAACGTAGATCTCTTCTACTTCACGGCTGCCGTCCTTCTTGATATTCACACTGTCCTGCGCTTCCACTACACCGGAGAAACGCTGTACATAAACCATGCCGTCGTTATTCAGTGACTTCACACTCTGTACATAGATCTCTGCACCGCCGGCAGGAGAAGAATGACTGATTGCAATATAACCGCCCACACCAATGACCAGTGCTGCAGCTGCACCGACCAGGGCTCCTTTAATTTTCTTATTCATAACAGACCTCACATTACGTATCTCTATTCTACTATGTACTTCCTGTTCAAGTTATTAATAATTGTTTAAAGTCGGAT
>JAZUHS010000191.1:0-8252 GCA_045641845.1 Bulleidia sp.
TTTCCTTCAGATGTACAATCTTAGCCTGCAGAAAGCTCTTAACAACACTGTAGGAGTCTCCTTCTACCTTCATAGCATCACGCAGTTCATTGAACAGATCACATACATTCAAAGCTAAAGTGACATTCTCCTTCGTATCTGTCGCTTCACTCTTTTTTCTGTATACAGCCAGTTGTTCTTCCACAACTGCAAGACAGTTCTCCTTGTTCTTTGTCATGATCTGCAGTACTGCTGTTAACGCATCCTTGCCTTCCACTTCTGCACTGATTTCTTCAGTTAAGGAAGAAAGAATCAGAGAGATTAAGGACAGACGTTCATCAAACTTTGCATTCTGTGCACGTTCGAGAATCTCTGCGGATACTTCACCATCCAGGATGGAGTTAACCTGATAATCACTCCTGTACTTACGATAGAGAGAGTAGTAGTTGGCAAAGTCTCTGGCAATCTGTTCATCCTGAATATACTGGGAGATCAGATCATGATCGACTGTAATCTCATTTTCTTCATACAGATGAATCATCTGGCTCATATCATCCCATGCACGTGCAGTCACAAAGCTCTTGCCATCTACTGTCGTTGTAATGCGGTAGAAGAACTGCGGCTTGATCGCAAGATACGAAGTCACAGCCGGATGTACATTCATATTCACAGCATATGCCTTCCAGCTTTCATAGCTCGGTTCTACTTCAATCTTCTTCAGACGGTCCAGCATGGCGATATCAAACTCACGTACAGAGTCGTTGTACTCCGGGGGATTACCTGCAGTGACAACAATCCATCCTTCCGGTACACGATGTCTGCCGAAGGTCTTGTACTGCAAGAACTGTAACATACTGGGAGCCAATGTTTCGGATACACAGTTGATTTCATCCAGGAAGAGGATTCCCTGCTTCTTCTGTGTACGTTCCATTTCATCATAAACACTGGCAATGATTTCACTCATGGTATATTCCGATACACTGTACTTCTCATCCCCGTATTCCTTTTCCACAATGTAGGGCAGACCCAGTGCACTCTGACGGGTATGGTGGGTCATGGAGTAGGATACAAAGGCAAGATCGAGTTCCTGTGCAATCTGTTCCATGATCGCAGTTTTGCCGATACCGGGAGCACCGACCAGGAATACAGGTCTCTGCTTGCTTACCGGAATACGGAAACGTCCATGTAAATCCTTTGTACTGTATGCAATGATTGCATTCTTAATCTGTGTCTTGGCCTGATTGATGTCCATATCTCATATCCCCTTCCAATACGTATTTAATTGCCCATGGCGGTACTGTAATATCCTTGTTTCCTTCCGGAAACAGGAAAGCCGCAGAGTAGCTCGGCTTTTTCTTGGGATAAATCCCATCGCCATCGGTGAAGTACAGCAGTCCTCCGAAATCACGGAAGACCTTCTTCTCCAGCTGTTCATCTATGTAGTTGAATACAGGTCTGAAGTCAGTACCACCTAAACCTGTAATCTCCATATGTTCGATATAATCGGTAAACTCCTGCGGTGTATGTACAATCACTGCTTCCTGAATCTTCATATCACACTGCAGGATGTGGATATTGAAGCGTGAGAAGAAATTCTCACGTTCCTGAAACAGATTATAGGTCTTCTGCAGAAATCCCTGTACAACATCTCCCTGCACACTGCCGGAAGTATCGATGGCAATGACCAGTTCCCTGACATTGCGCATTTCCTTGAACTCCAGCGGTTCTATCAAAGGCATGTTGCGGTATCTCTGCAATCCATAGGTATAGAAGATATAGTCAAACTCATCATCGTTGATAACCATCTTCTCACCGATTCTCATGAACTTCTTCAGGAAAGTGGAATAGTCATACTTCTCACGATGCAGTGCCTGCAATGACTGTACTAACGCATCCAGCTTATCCCCATGTTCTTTGGAGAACGTTTCCAGATCCGTTTCAATCTTCTCAGAGATTTCCTTCCAGTCCTTCAGCTTGTTCTGAATCATCTGAATCTCTGCATCCGTTGCCCCGGGATCCTCCCCCTCTTTCTTCTCACCGGTATCGTGAGAAGCCTGATCAAAGCGGTTGGATCCGGCATTGGCTGCATCATCCTTCACTTCATCACCAAACAGTGTTTCTCTGCTTCCGGTCACATTGCGGATGGTATACCAGCAGCTGTGATCATCATAACGGAATAATCCTGTTAACAGTTTGATCTGATCACTGACCAGTTCATCTTCCAGGTAGTGATAGATATTCTGTGCTGACATCACCTGCAGCTTTGCCTTGATCTTATCGATCTCCTTCTGTTTCTCTTCACTGTCACCGGTATGCATGCACTCAAGACCAATCTCCTGAATGACATTCTCTACGGCAATATCGCAGGCCAGATCCCACAGTGTAATCTTTCTGTTTTCGGCAAAGAAGGCATGTTGAAAGACGGAATGCAGCACAACATGGAAATATCCCCTGGTCAGCTTCTTCGGGTTGTTTTTGAATGTCTTGATGACAGCAATGGGCGGATAGTGGAAATACATTCCATCACACCTGTACTCCAGAGCATCACCAACAAACACATACTGATCCAGAGCGATATCCATAAAACGCAGATGCAGCGTCAGCTGAGCTATGACATTCCGATAGATTTCTTCACTGATTTCTCTCAGTTCATCATCCATGGTTATCCTCTTTCCTACAAAAGATCAAACAGATCATCAAGATCTGATGTATTCCTGCGATTCAGCAGCTTTGCCCGTTCTTCACGATCATTGATCCGATCCAGATACGGTTCTACATCACTGCCGGCAAGCAGTGATAAATCCAGAGCCTGATTCAAAGCACGATAACGATGATCACTGACCATCTTCTCCATCAGTTCCTGAATATGTTCACGGATCCACATATCGTAATTCTCTACGGAAATACGATATGTTTCCAGATAATTCACAGCCAGTACACACTGCGCCGTCGGCTTCCACAGCTTCAGATCCACACATGGAAGATAACAGTCATACAGCTGATAGTTCTCTTCATTCTTGCCGTTCCATCTGTTGTTGGCACCGAAGTTCCAGTACATGTTCCAGTTATTATCCAGCATCTCTGCCTTTACGAAGAAGGTATCATTACCGGTAATACTGATTCTGCCGCGTGTCTCCAACGCACCTTTACCCATGCTTTTGAGAGAGGCAGGCAGATTGATTCTGCGCATGCTTGAACAGTTGAAGAAGGTATTGTTACCGATCTGCATCATTCCTTCCGGCAGATCCATCTCTTCTAATGCTGTACAGTCATCAAAGACATTATCTTCCATCACCTTCAATGTCGCCGGCAGATCAAGATGCTTCAGCGAATGACACTGTTCAAAGCAGGCACGTTCCATACGTACAAGACGTACAGGTAGTTCAACTTCCTCTAATGCTTCACACTGGAAGAATGTGATTTTCGGCAGAACAGAAAGAGCGTTCGACAGCTTCACTCTTTTCAGATGCGAGCAGCGTGAAAAGACTGCACTATCCATAAAGTATATGGAATCGGGCAGTTCGATTTCCTCGAGACTCTCGCAGTTGTAGAAGACATTCTGTCCCATCTCACGCACTTTTGATCCAAAGGTAATTCCCTTGAGACTCTTAGCGTTATAGAAAGCATAGTCCGCAATGACTTCCACTTCTTCCGGAAGATCGATATATTCATCATTTCCTTCATACTTCACTAAAGTATGATTCCTGATTTCCATTGTCATGATCTTCTGCTCTGCCAAAAAGCCGAGGCTTTTGAACCTCGGCTTATCCTTTCAGCTTACTTGCCGTTGACCATCAGATCCATTACAACAGGATCCTTGGAAGCAACACCTGCAGCCTTCAGTTCAGCGATCTTATCAGCGAACTGAGGGAGGTACTTTTCATGAGCTACCAGCAGTTCATCCAGAACTGTCTGTGCTACATGACCATGTTCAACCTGAGGATTCATTTCGAATGCAGCCAGAGCCAGACCATAGTTACCTGTGATTGCAGCTTCGATTGTGCATTCTTCCATAGCCTTCATCAGCTGTACCCAGCCTCTTTCGGAAGCATTGAAGTGACCCCATGTCAGCGGGATCGGACCCTTGCCTGTGATAATGCAGGAGATTTCAACGATTGCATCATAAGGCAGATCAGCGATTGCACCGCAGTTCTGAGTAGAAACAACCATGTGTGTTCTCTTGTCATTGTAGATGGAGCTGATGCATTCGCATGCAGCATCGGAGTAATGTGCACCACCACGCTTGGAGAGCTGTTCAGGCTTGTAGTTCAGGTTCGGATCCTTATACAGTTCGAACAGTTCAGCTTCTGTCTGCTTAACCTGCTGAGCACGTGTACCGACTGTATTGAATTCTTCGATGGAGTGCTTCAGCATTTCATCGTGCATGTAGTAGTAACGATGATATCCGCAGGGGATCAGCTGGATCTGCTTCAGATGATCATAGAGGAACTTGCACTGGAAGATGTTCTTCGGAGTACCGTCATCTACGTTAGGATCATACATATTTTCAATCAGCTTATCTGTCAGATCATTGCCCTGTGCATCTGTAACCTTATGCCAGTGGAAATGGTTCAGACCAGCGAACTGATGTACCATTTCTCTTTCTGTCAGACCGAACTGAGGAGGTTCCTTCATCAGTGCACCTACAGGTACATTGCAAAGACCTACAGTCTTCTTCCATCCGCCCCACTTGATCGCAGCTTCTGTATTCATACCGGAAGGGTTAGTGAAGTTGATCAGCCATGCATCCGGGCACAGTTCCTTCATATCTTCGATAATACCCAGGATTACCGGAATTGTACGGAATGCCTTGAACATACCGCCGGCACCGTTTGTTTCCTGACCCAGCATACCATGGGAAAGCGGAATACGTTCGTCCTTGATACGAGCATCCAGGAGACCTACACGGAACTGTGTAGTAACGAAGTCTGCACCGGGCAGAGCTTCACGACGATCCATTGTCAGATGAACCTTAACACCATAGGGAGTAGCATCCCACATACGCTGTGCCATAGCACCAACGATTTCGAGCTTTTCTCTGCCGTCTTCAATATCGCAGAGCCAGATTTCACGAATCGGAAGTTCGTCATAACGCTTGATAAAGCCTTCCATCAGTTCGGGAGTATAGGAACTGCCGCCGCCGATGGTTACAATTTTTACGGGTTTCTTTGCCATTGTATTATTTCCTCTCTAATTAGGTAATTTCATTATAAGTCATGGCATATCAGGAAAAAAGATAACCGCTTACATTTAGAAAATACAGTTCAGTTTCTGAACTCTGAACAGAAGAAAAAGCAGACAATGCCACGCATTGCCTGCCTTGATCGTAATCAGTAATTACTTGCCGACTGCTTCGTTGAGTACACGTACTGCCGGAGCCTGTACGTTGTTGTAAGCAAATGCTTCACCAACGGACTGCTTCAGATCGAAGTATACATCCCAGTAATCAGCGCTCTTGCACCATGCACGTACTGTATAAACAGCAGCTGTGTCTGTACCGCCGGACAGTCTTGCGAAAGGTGCGGGATCCTTGAGAACCTTTTCGTTGGAGAGCATAGCACCCTGCAGGAGGTTCAGAATCTTATCCTGAGCTTCACTCTTAGCACAGGAGAAATCAATATCAACTCTGCGCAGTTCTTCAGCAGAGAAGTTAGTAACATTAGCGTTCATCAGTGCACCATTGGGTACTGTGATTCTCTTGTTGTCTACTGTAACAACAACTGTATAGAACAGTGTGATTTCACGAACAACACCTTCAGCACCGCCGGCAGATACATAATCGCCAACCTTGAAGGGCTTGAATACCATTAACATGATACCGCCGGCAACATTGGACAGAGCACCCTGCAGAGCCATACCAACCGCAACACCTGCGGAAGCCATAACTGTGATAACGGAAGCCATCGGAATGCCCAGGATACCGATGATGGATACACCCAGAACTACAAACAGGCAGCCCTTGATTGCGCTCTTAGTAAACGCAGCGACTGTGTCATCCAGCTTGTTTAAAGCACCGGACTTTTCAACAGCCTTCAGTGCAAGTTCGATCACCTTTTTGCCTACCAGATAAGCCAGCAGAGCAAGAACAGCCTTGCCGCATACGCTTACAAGAAGAGCACTTAAGCTAGTAAAGAATACACTCATTTTCTTATCTCCTTCTTTTAACGTAATTACTTTATCACTTCTTGCCAAGATTAAAAACCGTTGGACACTGCATTTGTTTTCATCGTCAAATTCTTAAGCATAAAAACAAGTCCATTGTCTTCATAGATTATGATCAAACAGATCACATACATCACCAACGAATAAAGAGCTGTAAATCAGGCAGACAATCTCTGCGATGTCTTAATCCTTTTTACAGCTCCTATATCAATCGTTTGCCAGAGAGCGCAGGAACTGCTGTGCTCTTTCTGTTTTCGGATGGTCGAAGAATTCCTGAGGATTTCCTTCTTCCACGATGTATCCTCCATCCATGAATACAACATGGCTGGAGACATTTCTAGCAAAGTTCATTTCATGCGTAACAACAAGCATGGTCATGCCTTCATCCGCAAGCTTGCGGATAACCGCCAGCACTTCCCCGATCAGTTCCGGGTCCAGAGCACTGGTAGGTTCATCGAACAGGATGACTTCCGGATTTGCGGCAATCGCACGGGCAATGCCCACACGCTGCTGCTGACCGCCGGATAACTGAGAAGGATAATAATCTCTGCGATCCGCAAGACCAACCTTCTCCAATGCCTGCATGCCGATCTCCTCGGCTTCTGCCTTCTTCATCTTACGTGCGATGATCAGACCTTCTGTTACATTTTCCAGAGCAGTCTTATTGGCAAACAGATTGTAGTTCTGAAATACAAATCCTGTCTTCTTACGGATCTTTGTAATGTCCTTCTTTGAAATCTTATTCAGATCAAAGGTTTCTCCATCAAAGATCATGGTACCGCCATCTGCCTGTGTCAGGAAATTGATGCATCTGAGCAATGTTGTCTTACCGGAACCGGAAGGACCGAGAATGGAAATAACATCTCCCTTCTCTACTTTGATATCCACGTCTTTCAGGACATGCAGGTCCCCGAAGGACTTTCTGATATTTCTGATTTCAAGCATATCCTTATCCCTTTCTTGCAAGACGCTTTTCTACATATCCCTGCAGCCATGTCAGAACAGTACAGAAGATCAGATAGATCAGACCTGCTTCAATATACAGCCAGAAGTAATCATATGTTCTTGCGGCAATTCTCTGCGCACTCGCCATGATTTCAACAATCGCAATACTGTAGGCAAGTGAAGTATCCTTGACCAGACCGATCAGAGAGTTGGAAAGCGGCGGGAATGCAGTTCTTAAAGCCTGCGGAATAATGATTCTGCGCATCGTCTGAGCATAGCTCATACCAACACAATATCCGGCTTCCAGCTGACCTGCAGGAACAGATTCAATCGCAGCACGTACAGTTTCCGAACAATATGCACCGACACTGATGGAGAATACCAGAACTGCACTGGGGAAGGGATCCAGAAGAATCCCGATGGAAGGAAGACCGAAGTAAACAACAAACAGCTGTACGATCATCGGTGTACCGCGGATGATCCATACATAGAATCTTGCCAGCTGACGAAGTACCGGTATTTTCGCCGTCTGCACTAGTGCCGTAAACAAAGCAATGACCATTCCGATCGAGAAAGAAATCACGGTAAGCGGAATGGTCACTTTGAGTCCCGGCAGTAATAACTTCCAGAAAGAATCCAGAAGAATCTGAAGAACTCTGCTGTTCATATCAGATTACTCTTCGGAAGTAACGTCGATATCGAAGTACTTGATGGATACTTCAGCAAGTTCACCGCTTGCCTTTGCCTGTGCAAGAGCATCATTGATTGCAGCAACAAGAGCTTCATTGCCCTTTACAACAGGAATGTAGGATGTAGGTTCAGCTTCCAGATAAGCAGCGATCTTAACATCTGCATCAGGGTTTTCCTTCATGTAAGCAGCGAAGGATGTAGCATAGTTCAGTGTGCAGTCAGCACGGCCGTTTACAACTTCGGAAATGGACTGAGCCATAGCATTTACAGCATCCAGTTCAGCACCGTTTTCCATAGCCAGAGCACCCAGTGTGGATGTGGATTCATTCGCGGAAACCTTACCCTTCAGATCTTCCAGACCATGAATATCTTCATTGTCTGCTCTTGTCAGGATAGCGCCCTGTACAAATGCATAGGGTTCGGAGAAGTCATACTTCGCAGCACGTTCTTCATTCCAGCCGCATTCGTTAACAACG
>JAZUHS010000192.1:0-5247 GCA_045641845.1 Bulleidia sp.
TCCAGATCCATCTTTGTATACGCCTGTTCCGGAACGATTTCGTACAGGTCGGCAGAGAGTATTTCTGCTGCAGCTTCCGCAATCTGCTGTGTATGTCCTGTGGCAGAGAAATATACAACAAGCGTACGTTCTGCAGATTCTGTTTCTTCCTGAACAGTTTCTTCTGTTTCTGTTGTCTGTTCCGGTTCCTCGGCTTCAGACACAGAAGATACAGGTTCAGAAGCAGCGGTACAGCCTGCCAGAGCAAGGGCAAGCAGTACCGTAATTGTTCTGCATTTCATCAATGTTCAAAGTGCGCAGCGACATCCTTCAGGAACTTACGGATTGTCAGATGCTGAGGACACATATCTTCACACTGTCCGCATTCGATACAGTCGGAAGCCTTACCGAACTTTTCCGTCAGCTGTTCATAGTATGTACCATTGATGGTCCATCCCTTTGTGGCTGCTTCTCTCTTATCACCATTATAGAGAGCGAAGTATTTCGGGATCGCAATGTTCATCGGGCAGCCGTCTGTGCAGTAGGAACAGCTTGTGCAGGGTACTGCTGTCTGTGCCTTGATGATCTGTGCAACCTTGAAGAGATTCTCTGTCTCTTCTTCAGTTAATGCCTGGAAGTTCTCCATGTAGGAAAGATTATCTTCCATCTGTCCTAATGTGCTCATACCGGAAAGAACCATCATGACATTCGGCAGAGATGCCGCAAAGCGTACAGCCCAGGAAGCCTGTGATACTTCCGGATTCATTGCATCCAGAATCTTCTTTCCTTCTTCCGGAACAGAAGCCAGAGTACCGCCCTTAATGGGTTCCATGACAACAACCTTCTTATTGTGCTTTACACATACTTCATAGCATTCTCTTGCACGGATAAAGGGAGAGTTCCAGTCCAGATAGTTGATCTGAAGCTGTACCAGTTCCATATCCGGATACTTTGTCAGGATGTCATCCAGCACTTCAGGAGAACCATGGAAGGAGAAGCCCATGTGTTTGATCGCACCAGTTTCCTTCTTTTCTCTGATCCATGTAAAGCAGTCAAATTCTTCGTACTTTGCATAGCTGCCATCTTCAATACCATGCAGAAAATAGTAGTCAAAATAGCCTGCACCTGTCTTTTCCAGCTGTGCATTAAAGATATTGTCTCTGTCTTCCAGGGAATTGATGAAGCCGGAATGCAGCTTGGTTGTCAGCGTATAGGATTCTCTAGGATAACGGCTGGTCAGAATTTCCTTCACTGACTTCTCGGAAGCGAAGTTGCAGTACATCCAAGCTGTATCAAAGTAAGTGAAGCCCTTTTCCATGAAAAGGTCTACCATCTTCTTAGCCTGTTCAATGTCAATCGTACCGGCGTCGGAAGGATCTGTATGCGGTAATCGCATCAGGCCGAAGCCGAATTTCTTAGTAGGTAAAAAGTCCATATGTTTTAGCTCCTTTCAGATATTTCCAGGTCTGATCACATCTTTCAGCGTGAACTTTTCATTTTCATATTCATAGATAAAGATGCAGCAGTTGCCCATGCCAAGCTTCAGCTGATGACTGTAGTCTTCGACATTTGCACGCAGGAAATTGAAGCAGGCAGCGCCATGGCTCATAGCAATGACAGAATGATGATCTTCCTGTTCCATGATGGCAGTTAAGGTCTGAACCATTCTGTCTCTGGTCGTATTTGTGGATTCCCCGCCAAACTGCAGATAATAGGTTTCGCACTTCTTCGGATCCTTTTCCGCAAGATAGTCAGGCTGTCCTTCCAGAACACCATAGAAGGTTTCCTTCAGTCCTTTTGTACGTCTGTATTCCATCTCCGTAATGAGCTCAAGCGTATCGCAGCATCGCTCACTGGTGGAACTGTACGCATGATCAAAGGTGATCCCATGATCCTGAAACCACTGTCTGGCCAGCAGTGCCTGCTGTTTCCCCTTTTCCGTCAACGGGGAATCGCACCACCCCTGAATCCTGTGCTGTACGTTGAACATGGTTTCACCATGCCGCATCAGATACAGTGTCTTCATACTGGTTACGCAACGGTATATGCTTCACCGGGTGCCAGAATGACAACGCGTTCCGGATTCACAACATTGTCCAGAATATTCTGAGGATTGCCATTGAAAGCAGATGCTGCAGGTGCATCTACACAGCCCCAGTGAATCAGAACAAGCTTGCTGTCAGGATATGTATTAGCCAGCTTATAAGCACCTTCCAGACCGATATGTACTGGATTATCCGCAAAGTCAAAGAAGATCACATCCGGTGCTTCCATAGACAGCTGGCAGTCCATGAGTCTGGAGTCACCGACATACCACAGCTTTCTGCCATGGCTTCTGACATAGAAACCGGAGTATTCTTCCTTTTCCCATACTCTGTAGCTGTACTTGGCAACGGAATTCTGCCAGTTATGATCGGCAGGAGTAACTGTAACGGTAGTATCGCCGATGACAATCTCATCATTCCATGTATGACCCTTTGCCTCAGCACCGCATTCTCTCTTCATTTCAGAAGCCACAAAATGAGATGCGTAGAAACCCTTTGTAACATCCTTGAGAGCACGAACAGTATCTCTGGAGTAATGATCATTGTCGACATGAGATACGAAATAGCCATCGACCTTTGTTACATCTTTGGGATCTATGACCATATCTGCTAACAGAGGCATATCAAAGCCTGTCAGCAGCGGATCAATCATGATTACAGTGCCATAGCTGTTGATCATACAGCCGCCGCCACCCAGCCAGTAGACGCGGATATTACCACCATCTTCAAAATCATTCAAAGACAGCTTCACTGCCGGCAGAGCCTGTGCCTGTCCCTTTTCATTGATAAAAAACTTCTGCATTTTTTTCTCCTTTTTCTATATTTTTCTGCTCAGAGGATCAGCAGAGTTTAAACCAGTTTTCTGTTTTTCCATTTACCTGTATGGAATCTGTACACAGTCAGTACAGACTTGATGATCCAGTCACCGACCATCGCAAAAGCAATACCGATCACACCCAGATTCATCCACAGACCGAAGATAACAGAGAGAACCACTCTGCATACGACAGTGGAGAAAATGGAAGTGTACATCGTATAAGCAATATCACCGGCTGCGCGCATACCATTGGAAACAGTCGTTGTTTCCGTCAGAACACGTCCGGCATTATGAATGAATATCAGCATGATTGTCAGCGTTCTGGCTTCGGCAGAAAGACTGTACAGATTCAGAAGTGCAAGAGCAATCACGGTAAAGACAATGTTCCACAGGAATGAACCAAGATATGTCATCCGCCACAGTTTCTTCATGTAGTACTCTGCAGCTTCATCATCCCCGGCACCCGTACACTGACCGATTACTGTCACAAAGGCAGGGCCCATCGCCAGACCAAACAATGCACTCATGCTCCAGAAGGACTGTGCAACGCCATTGGCAGCGATCTGCGCTGTACCGAACATCGCAACAATTGAGCTTAATGCGACCTTGGAGAACTGGAACAGACCGTTTTCAATAGCGTTCGGCACGGCAACAGTGAAGATACGTTTAATCATGCCGTAATCAGCTGTCAGGACATTCGGCATGGATACATACAGCCGGTTCTCCTGATCCATGCTTAACTTCAGCAGAACTGCTGATGCAAATACTCTTGAGATTACTGTCGGCCAGGCAACACCGGCAACACCAGCTTTCAGGATAAATACACCGATGTAATTACCGACAACATTGATCAGATTCATCATGATGGAAACATTCATGATTGTCTTTGTACGGCCCATACTGCGGAATACACCCGCACAGCTGTTGTAGATCGCCAGAAACGGAAAGCTCAGCAGCATCAGACCCAGATAAATCATGGAAGAATCATAGACTCCCTGTTCCACCTTGCCGAACAGCAAAGAGAAGAAGGAACTGCCGAAGATCCTCAAAAGAAGCATGATCACACCGGAAATCACCACAGTGCTCATTAGCAGCTGTCCGACTGCACGATTGCCTTTCTCACGCTCACCGCTGCCCACATACTGTGAAGCAACGACAGAACCGCCGGTAGCCAGAGCAGTGAAGATCAGAATGAATACGTTGATCAGCTGATTGGTCAAAGATACACCGGATACAGCAGCTTCACCGACATGAGAAATCATCATCGTATCAGCGATCCCTACCAATAGCAGCAGAAACTGTTCGACAATAATCGGTGAGATCAGAGTAAGCAGGGCCTTGTTGGAATACTTCTTTTTCGAAGAATCGATATCCTTTGCAGGTTCAATCAGTTTTGCAAAAATGTTCTCCATTACGGAACCTTCTTACTGATTCACTGCATCATAGTGGGCATCGTCTACAGGTTCCTGCCACTGGTTGGATGTCTCTTCCCCGGCCAGTTCAAAGGCAAGATGAGAGAACCAGGAATCCTTGGATGCACCATGCCAGTGCTTGACACCGGCAGGGATATGAATGATTGTTCCGGGAAGAATCTTTACCGGCTCCTTACCCCATTCCTGATACCAGCCTTCACCGGCAACACCAATCAGCATCTGACCGCCGCCTGTTTTTGCATGATGTGTATGCCAGAAGTTACGGCAGCCGGGTTCAAATGTAACATTGATTGCATTCAGCTGTTCATCACTGACTGTATGCAGATAGCTGATACCTGTAAAGTATCGGTTCCAGGGATTGACTTCACCGATTTCAAAGAAGCATTCCTGCTGGAACTGTTCCTTGTCTGTCAGCGCAGGTTCTTCTTCAGTCCATACTTCCTTTGCCATATTGAAGACAGCCCATGCCATCGGCCAGCCGGCATAGAAGCCTGCATGTGTAATGATGGCTGCGATTTCCTTCTTTGTAACACCATGCTTCTTTGCTGTCTGCAGGTGGTACAGAAGAGAACTGTCCGCAAGACCGCGTCCCATGAATACGGAAATGACGATGATGCTGCGGGTCTTCAGATCGATATCCTGATTGTTCCAGTTTTCACCGAACAGAATATCATCATTGAAGTGTGCAAATTCAGGAGCGAAATCTCCCAGTTTATCTCTGCCTGCTGTCTGTGTAATCTTAGCCATGTAATTGTCCATCCTTTCGTTCTCTGTAAATCAGATAGTCCAGTTCCTGCAGTTTCTTCTGTTCAGAATGGATACGTTCCAGCAGAACCTTTCGTATTCTGCACATCTCAATCTCGGGATTCTGTGACTGCATTGCCTGGTGAATCAGTTCTTCATCAATACCGATTCTTCTGAGGTCTTCTTCATATGCTTTCATATCTGATTTCTTCTTTCTGATATCATTCTA
>JAZUHS010000193.1:0-7281 GCA_045641845.1 Bulleidia sp.
CGAAAAAGAAGTTCAGGATCTGTAGATAAAAACATAATAAAACCTCCGCATGTATCTGACTTTTCATAATGATACAACCTCAGCGAATCTGTTTCAAATTCCGAAAAGAAAAGAGAAACAGCAGGATTTCCGCCATTTCTCTCATAGATTTATCAGCCCAGATCTTCGCCGTTTGTAGCGATGACGTTCTTATACCAGAAGAAGGACTTCTTTCTGTCTCTGTGGAAGTCACCTTCATGGCTGTTGTTCATGTCTACATAGATGAAGCCATAACGCTTATCGTATTCACCTGTGGAAGCAGATACGATATCGATCGGAGCCCACATCTGATAACCGAGCAGGTCTACACCATCGTAAGTAACTGCATCTCTCATAGCCTTGATATGAGCAGCCAGGTAATCGATACGATACTGGTCATCGATCATGTAGCCGTCTTCAGTTCTGTCGATCACCTTATCATAAGCACCGAAGCCGTTTTCTACGATCATCATAGGCAGTTCATAACGGTCATTGAACCAGTTGAGTACCCATCTCAGACCGATAGGGTCGATCTGCCAGCCCCAGTCGGAAGCCTTCAGATATGTATTTCTCTTGAAGTCTTCTTCGGAGTAGTCATATGTATCACCGAATCTGTTAGTGAACTGTGTAGCAAAGCTCATGTAGTAGGAGAAACCGATGTAGTCTACGCAGCCCTGTGCGAGGATTTCAGCATCGCCTTCCTTGATGAAGTCATAGCCCTTACGTTCAAACTTCTTAACGATGTTTGCAGGATAATGGCCCTTTGCATGTACATGTACATAGTAGTACTTGGAAGTCATAGCTCTCTGTGCATTGAGAACGTCCTGAGGATTAGGTGTGAAAGGATATACACCGTTCATACCGATCATGCAGCCGATCATTGCATCAGGATCGATTTCATGACATGCCTTAACAGCCAGAGCAGAAGCTACCAGTTCGTTATGTGCAGACTGATACATCAGCTTTTCAATGTCATCGCCTTCCTTAACGAGAACTGCACCTTCCTGTGCCAGGTGGTGTGCACCCATACCGCGCCAGTCAGCCTGGTTGTTGATTTCGTTGAAAGTCATCCAGTACTTAACCTTGCCCTTGTATCTGGCAAAGCATGTTCTTGCATATCTTTCGAAATATTCGATGCATCTTCTGTCTGTGAAGCCATTGTATGCTTCAGCCAGATGATAAGGCATTTCGAAATGAGACAGAGTAATAACAGGTTCAATACCCAGACGCTTCATTTCGTCGAACATTTCATCATAGAACTTCAGACCTTCTTCGTTCGGTTCAGCATCGTCACCATTCGGATAGATTCTTGTCCATGCGATGGATGTTCTGAATGCCTTGAAGCCCATTTCAGCACATAATGCCAGGTCTTCCTTGTAATGATGATAGAAGTCAATACCTACATGATTAGGATAATCTTCGCCTTCGAGAACACCGTTAGTGATTCTTCTGGGCTTCTTTGTAACATTGTCGCCTGCAGTCATGACATCGGCAATGGAAACACCCTTGCCGCCTTCCTGCCATGCGCCTTCAGCCTGATGAGCAGCGATTGCGCCGCCCCAAAGGAAATCTTTTCTGAATGCCATATTGTAATTTTTACCTCCGCGTATCAGATTACTTTTATTATACATTGTTTCACGCCGCATGACTCCCCTTACTCCGTTATGGGACATAAGAAAACGCACTGTCCGAAGACAATGCGCTTGTGTGAAATCAATCAGTCGAGGTCTTCGCCGTTGGAAGCCACAACCTTCTTATACCAGTCGAAGGAATCCTTCTTGGAACGTACCAGAGTACCGGAACCATCGTTGTTGCGGTCAACATAGATGAAAGCGTGACGCTTCTTCATTTCGCCTGTTGTAAAGGATACACAGTCGATGCAGCCCCAAGGTGTGTAACCCATCAGTTCAACACCGTCTTCTTCAACAGCCATCTTCATTTCAATGATGTGGTTCTTGAAGTAGGAGATACGGTAAGGGTCATGGCAGGAGCCGTCTTCTTCCTTCACGTCGATTGCGCCGAAGCCGTTTTCAACGATGAACAGAGGCTTTTCATATCTTTCCCAGAACAGGTTCAGAGCATAGCGCAGACCTTCAGGGTCGATTGCCCAGCCCCAGTCGGAAACCTTAATGAAGGGATTAGCTACAGAGTTAGGAGAAGAACCGTCCAGAGACTTGGATACATCCTTGTTTACTGTGGAGTCTACAGTATTTGTCATGTAGTAGGAGAAGCCGATGTAGTCTACTGTACCTTCAGCCAGAGCAGCCTTATCTTCTTCAGTGATATCCATCTTCCAGCCCTTTCTTTCGAAGAGCTTTGTAGCATATGCAGGGTAGTGGCCTCTGCACATTACATCGGACCAGAATACTCTCTGATGCATCATCTGCTGTGCCAGAACCTGGTCAGCGGGACGGCAAGAGAACGGATAGATCGGAACCATTGCGATCATGCAGCCGATGAGGTAGTCAGGGTTGATTTCATGACCGATCTTGACAGCCTTAGCGGAAGCAACCAGTTCATATGCACCGCACTGGTACATAGCCTGTTCGGGATCCTCGTAGTTACCGAAGTGAGCACCGGAGTTAGTCCAGCCGAAGATGTCATTCTTATAGTTCATCTGGTTGTTGATTTCATTGAATGTCATCCAGTACTTAACCTTGCCGTTGTAATGACGGAAGCATACTTCTGCGAACTTTACAAAGAAATCAATTGTCTTACGGTTCATGAAGCCGCCGTATTCCTTAGCCAGATGATAAGGCATTTCAAAGTGAGACAGTGTGATAACGGGTTCGATGCCATACTTCAGCAGTTCATCGAATACGTCATCATAGAACTTCAGACCTTCCTGATCAGGTTCTGCTTCATCACCCTTCGGGAAAATACGTGTCCATGCAATGGAAGTACGGAAGCACTTGAAGCCCAGTTCAGCGAACATAGCGATGTCTTCCTTGTAATGATGATAGAAGTCAATACCTACATGGTTAGGGTAGTACAGACCTTCCTGTACACCATCTGTAATAACACGAGGTGTGCTGACATTACCTGCTGTCATAACATCCGCAACAGACAGGCCCTTTGTTGTGCCGATAACGCCGCCTTCAAACTGATGAGCTGCGAGCGCACCGCCCCAAAGGAAATCCTTAGGTAAACTCATAGAAATATCCTCCTTATTTATAGTTTCTACTCAGTTAGCTTTATTCTATCATTTTGCATTACAGATTAGCCACTAAATCGGACATATTAACATCAATCAGAACAGAAGATACAGAAGTGTACCGATAAAGGCAGAGCCGAAGACAACCTTGATCGGTCCCTGATGAAAACGACGGATTGCAGCCAGAGAAGCAATGTAAATCACAAGCTCAATCGGCCTGATCATCGACAGAGAAATATCACTAAGTGCGGAGGTACCGAAAAATGCCAGAAGAACGATGGTCAGACCTGCTCCGCCGATCATGGCTACTACAGCCGGACGCAGCTGCGCAAGAACATTCTTCACCACTCGCAGTTCACGATATTTCGCATAGAGCATAGCAAGAATCAGAACGATCACCACCGAAGGAAGAATACACCCAAGTGTGCAGACAACTGCCCCGGGAAAGCCTGCCATCTTCTGACCGATAAAAGTTGCACTGTTAACAGCGATCGGTCCGGGTGTCATTTCCGCAATTGTCGTCAGATCCGCATATTCCGCCATGGTCAGCCATCCTTTCTGTACAACACATAAAGACTGTATCAGCGGCATTGCGGCATAACCGCCGCCAAAAGCAAAGGCACCAATCTGCAGATAAACAAGAAACAGTTCAAGATAAATCATGCGAACACCTTCTTTCCATCCAGCAGCGACCGGCAAAGTCCGATCGCAATAAACAGAAGAATCAAAGAGATGGAACTGACCTTGAAAAACCAGGAAGCGATAAATGCTGCAAACATCAGAACGATATTGATCAGATTCTTTGAAGCAAAGATTTTCTCACCCAGATCAATGACAACATCGGTAATGATCGCCCCTACCCCGGCACGCATAACCTGCAAGGCAATCTGTACAACAGCATTGCCTGCCATCCATTGATAGATCATGGATACAGCAGAAATGATGATCACCGGTGGAATGACAGTCGCCAGTACTGACACAAATGTTCCGACAAAACCCGCCATGCGATAGCCGAAAATGATGGCACTGTTGACAGCCAGGGCACCTGGTGAACTTTGTGCAATTGCCGTCATATCCAGCACTTCATCATCAGAAACCCAATGCAGTTCATCGCAGAATTTCTTTCGCATCATACCGATGATGACAAAACCGCCGCCGAAGGTGAAGGCCGAGATCATCATCATGTTAAGGAACAGTTTCAGAAGAGATACTTTTTCTTTTCCCATAACTCAGCCTCTTTTAGCAAAAAGCAGTTCCAGCAGATGCACTGCATCTGCCCCTGCCTGCTTCAGTTCTCTATGACAGGAATTGCAGTAGACAAGTACTTCCTTACCTGCCAGTGCTTCTGCAGTTTTCTGAATGAAGGCATCCTGTTCATCTTTAGAAGCAGGATGAATTCTCTCCTGCAGTTTAGTGAAGGCAATCGTTGCTGCGTCCATATTGCGTTTTACAACAGGTGTCATCATGAATCTGCCGCAGTAGTTTTCTTCAGGGGAGATTTCATAATCCACATGCATGAAATCGAGCAGACGAATTACGCTTTCCGTAAAGCAATCATCTGCCTTGGCACACTTCTGCAGGATGAAATGACGTCCGGACAGGTCGGGATATGAAAAAGACGGATCACGAAGAATATGATCATAGACTGTTTCAACATTGCAGTCCTTACGGTTTTCATCAAGAATCAGACGGCATGTTGTACATACAGTCAGAATGGTATCACCCTGATGCGGATGATCTTTACATACACGGCAGCAGTTTTCGATCACTGCATTCTGTGATTCCATGTAGGAAATGACAGCTTTAGATGTTTCCGGATACTGAGCACGGAAATTACAGCTGGGATAGTAGTACTCCATAGAATTCTCCTTTTATTCACACGAAAAGTATAAGCAGTCCAGGAATATATGTATAATGATAATAAATTATGTTATTCATACCATTTCCGGTATGTATGGAGGAATCATGGAATCAATTCATAAAATGCGTATTTTCGTAGAAGTATATCAGAAACTGAGTATTACACACGCCGCTGAAGCTCTTCACACAACTCAGCCTGCAGTATCAAGGATAATCATGGAACTTGAAGACGAATACTGCGTCCGTCTGTTTGAAAGATTCCACCGCCGTCTTTCACCGACAGTTTCAGCACATGAGCTGTATAAGAAATGTACTCATATTCTGGATTGCGTTGATGAGATGAATTCTCTCTTTGACTCAAGAAGTGAAACAACCCTCAGGATCGGTTCCTCCATTACGATCGGAAATATCCTGCTGCCAAGAATCATTCAGAACTTCAATGACGAACTGCCGTATGTTAATACGGAAGTTCTCATCGCCAACGGCGCTTCTCTGCAGCAGAAGCTTCTGAGCAATGAACTGGATGCAGCTTTGATTGAAGACTCCGTCCATGAAGAAGAGCTTGAAACCATTCCCTTCTACCACGATGAAATGATTCTGATCCTTCCCAATGAACATCCTATGCTTGAACGTGACAGCATCCGTCTTCACGACCTGACACAATATCCTTTCCTGATGCGCGAAAAAGGCAGTGCTGGCAGAGAATATCTCGAACACCTGTTTGCACTGAAGGATATCCAGATTCATCCGCTCTGGCAAAGCACAAGCACACATGCACTTATCAACGCTGTAAGCAGCGGAATCGGTCTATCCATTCTTCCTCGTATGCTCTGCGAAGAAGCACTTAAAAACGGGACAGTTGTAACACGTCCCGTTGAAGATGCGGAAATGATCCGTACGTATTATATCGTCACACACAAAGAGAAATACTTCACCGATGAGCTGAGCGAATTCCGTATGTGCTGTCTGCAGGAAAGAGATAACTCTCAGTTCTGAATTATTCAGCAGTCAGAAGCAGAAGATCCAGAGCCAGTGCAAGACCGGGAGTCATGCTTGCCTTTTCAATCCATTCTTCGCGTGTATGTGCACCCTTGCCGACAACTGTACCGATTGTGCATGCCTTGATGCCCATGGAGAGCGGAATGTTTGCGTCTGTTGAACCGGCATGAACGCTGATTTCACCATCCACATACTTGCGGATGACATCCAGACGTTCACCTGTATAAGCCTTCATTTCTTCTTCATCCAGATCACCGTTGCCGGGGCGAATACCCAGAACTTCAACTGTGATCTTTTCACCGCATGCCTTTACAGCTTCCACTGCCTCATTGAATTTACCTTCCATGATCTTCAGGCATTCCTGAGAAGGAGAACGATATTCATACAGCATTTCGCAATGCTGAGCGATGGAATTGACGGTTGTACCGCCTTCGATGCAGCCGACATTGAATGTTGTACGCGCCTGTGTAGGAACTTCAATGGCATACAGCTTTTCAATCAGAGAAGCAAGAACGGCAATGGCATTAGGACGAGGGAAATCGCCATAGCTGTGACCGCCCTGAACATCGCAGCTGATCTTGTAGCGATAGGAGCCGACAGCGCCATCACACAGACCGCCCATGCTTCCATCCAGAGAAACGAATTCAGTAATTCTGTTTCCGTATGTACGGAAGATATTCTTTGTACCATCCAGATTGCCCAAACCTTCTTCACAGGAGTTGGCAACAATCAGTGTCTTCTTCTTCAGAGCAATGCCGTTTCTCAGAACGAATCTTGCAGCATAGAGCAGATTTACCAGATTAGCTGTATCGTCACCGATACCGGGTGCATACAGCTTTTCTTCATCTTCATGCATTTCCAGAACATCCAGATCGGGGAATACAACGTCTGTATGAGCTTCCATAACAGAGATTTCTTCTGTATCCGGACCCATTTCAGCGATAACATTCTTTGCTTCATCAATACAGACATTTTCAAAGCCCTGTTCAATCATCCAGTTCTTTACGAAAGCAGCACGCTTGTCTTCCTGGTGGGAAGGAGCAGCGATCTTACCAAGTGTTCTCAGCAGTTCCAGCTGTTCTTCTTTCACTTCTTCTGCGTATGCAAGAAGTTCTTCTTTTGTATAAGCACTCATTTTTCAAATCCTCTTTTCATTGTCATTATTGTATCTTTTTATTCTCGCTTCGGAAATAAAATGACCCGGTCTTATGACAATGTCATTAAGTTAAGGTGACATAGTCGTTTACAAG
>JAZUHS010000194.1:0-3272 GCA_045641845.1 Bulleidia sp.
CAACAGGCCTTGTCAGACTGTACTCCGAAAAGACAGGTATTCCTGCTTCCGAACTGAACGGCCGTGTCATCTTTGATGCAGTCAACAGCGGTGATGAAACAGCAAATGCAGTTCTCGATGAATTTGCTTACTATGTAGCAAGCGGTATCTTCTCTCTGCAGGTTATCATGGATCTGGAATGCTACTCCATCGGCGGCGGCATCTCCAAGCAGCCTGTACTGCTGGAAAAGATCAGAGAACAGACACATCGTATCTTTGAATCAAAGCCCGGTTCTCCTATGACTGAGCCTGAAGTTGTTGTCTGCACATTCGGCAATGACGCAAACATGATCGGTGCTCTGTATCACTATCTGTTCGAACTGAAGGCATAATTGAAACTGTTTACAGGGACTGCACTGAAAAGTGCGGTCTCTTTCTTTTTCGCAAAGTCTTAAGAGATGTCTGAATGATACAATGTAGACAAGGAGATTCAATCATGAAGAAATATCTTACAATTGACGTCGGCGGTACAAATATCAAGTATGCGCTGATGGACGAAGAAGCAAATATCTTCGAAAAGGGCGAAGTCCCTACACCTACAACAGACGCCGATGAATTCGTCGAAGCATTGGGCAGGATCTATGATAAGTATGCCGGTGAAGTTGAAGCACTGGCAATGTCCGCTCCCGGCAGAATCGATGCCTCCCGCGGTTTCTTCTATACCGGCGGTGCCTTGAAGTTCATCAAGAACACAGATGTAGCCGCAATGCTTTCCAAGCGTATTCCGATTCCGTTCTGTGCTGAAAATGATGCCAAGTCCGCAGCTCTGGCCGAACTGTGGAAGGGTGCCATGAAAGGCTATAACTCCGGTTCCATTATCGTTCTTGGTACAGGCATCGGCGGTGCAATCATTCTCGATGGCAAGCTGTTAAGAGGCAACACTTTCGCAGCCGGCGAATATTCCGGTATCGCTTCCCACTGGGACAGCCGTATTACCGGTGTCGGTGATACATGGGCAAGTGTCAACTCCACAAAGAATCTGGTAAAGATGTATGCAGACGCAGCAGGTCTTGATCCTAAGTCCATTGACGGCAGATACTTCTTTGCAAGAGCTAATGAAGGTGAAGAAACAGCTCTCAATGTACTGAAGGAATTCTGCGGCTATCTGGCTACAGGCATCTACTCTCTGCAGATTATCCTCGATGTACAGCGCTACTGCATCGGCGGCGGTATTTCCAAGCAGCCGATCCTGATGGAAACACTGCAGAAGGAAGTTGACGATCTGTTTGCACGCATGCCGTTCTACATGCCGGCCGCAAAGCCTGAAGTTGTTGCATGTGAATTCGGCAACGATGCCAATATGATCGGTGCTCTGTATCATTACCTCTACGAATACAAGAAGTAATTAAAAGAAAAAAGGGCGGGCTGCATCAGAGCAGTCCGCCTTTCATCATGCTTAATAGTATGTCTTGCAGGAAACAACTTCCCCGATAATGCGAACAGGGAGGGACTTTACTTCCTTGGAAGTGAAGTATCTGTTTTCCACTTCAGGATTCGCCGCTTCCAGAATCAGCATATCCTTCTTTTTGATGACGCGCTTCACGGTAACTTCCTGATCAATCATGACAACGCCGATTCTTCCGGACTGAATGTTATCACACTGATTTACCAGTACCAGGGAACCGGGCATAATGCCTACACCTGTCATGGAGCTTCCTTCAACCTTCAGGTAGTAGTCGCCTTTGCGTCTTTCTTCCATGGATACTTCTTCTTCACCAAGATAATTCTCTTCAGCGAACAGATCATATCCTGCCTTGACATAACCAAGCACAGGCAGTCTGACTGCCATGTCAAATCCCTTCAGAACAGGTTCTACACGATAGCCGACCAGTTCGGAAAGCTTTTCCGCTGTTTCCTGAGAAAGGCTGCGGATATTGCCTGAAGACCATCTGGCTGCAGTAGATCTTGCAACCCCGGTACGGCGGGCGATTTCGGAATCCGTCATATGTGTACGGGCCTTGAATTCATCGATGATTTCCTTGAGTGTCATAGTTATGTTCCTCCGCTATAAGACTAACATAAGCTCGTTTGTGATGCAAATATCTTTTACAATGTTGCATATAAAGCTACATAGTGCAACATATACGTGATATAATAGATTCGGAAAGAGAGGGATGTACAATGACTGAACTTTATAAGAGATATATTGATGTTGTTCTGTATCAGCGCAAGAACGGTGATGTGCGTCCTCTTTACGTATGCTGGGACAATGGCCGTAAGTACAAGATCGACAAGATCCTCAGCACAGAACGCAGGGCATCACAGGTCGGCGGCTGCGGCATCCGCTATGTATGCATGATACAGGGTGAAAGAAGAAATCTTTTCCTGGAAAAGGATAAATGGTTTATCGAAAGTTATCAGCCGTAAATCTTTGTGGCATAATATTCCTTACTTACAGGAGGAATGGCCATGAACAGAAGTGAATATCTGAATGAACTGGGACGGAAGATGGAGAAGTATCCTGATGATTTGATCAGGGAAACACTGCATGCATACCGTTCCATTTTTATTGATGGCATGAAGGAAGGGAAAACAGACGAGGAGATCATCGCCGAGATCGGTACACCTGATGAAGTCTTTGCGGACATTGCCATGATTCATGGACAGCCTCAGACGGACAGCAGTTCCTTTGCACGAACACAGGAAAGACGTACATCGTATCGACGCGGAGATGATTCGCTTGCTTCAAGCATTCAGGAACTGGGCGAGGAAGTCGCAGATCTGATCCGCAGCACGGCCGTACCTTTCTTTGAGTCCATCCGTGCTGAACGCAATGCCCGCTACTACGGACGCTTCATACGTCTTTTCAGAGAAAGTGTATATAACCAGATCACCATCATCGCCGACAGCCATGTCAGCATTCAGATCGAAGCCGGTAAAAATGCTGAATACTGCTTTACTCCCGAAAACCGCAGAACAAAGGCGGACATCCGTGCTGCCAGCAACGGCAGGGAACTGCGAGTACGTGCGGAGATTCCCGGTCTTCTGGTACTGCATCTGCCGGATCATCTGCAGCGTATTTCCGTTCGTACCGTCGATGGTGATGTGACTGTACGCGGCATTGAAGCAGAACGTATTGCTCTGTTAAGTGAATCCGGTGATGCCCGCATGCAGAATGTAAAGGTCATCTCTTCAGCTGTAACCGCGCATGAAGGGGATATCTCCCTGAAGAATGTAACTGCGGATACTCTGACTCTTTCTTAAGTCGGAGGCCAAGCGGTCTTAGGAAGACA
>JAZUHS010000195.1:0-2804 GCA_045641845.1 Bulleidia sp.
AGCCGCATTCGTTAACAACGATATCGATCTTGCCGGAATCCATAGCTGTGAAGATGGAAGACCATTCTGTTTCATAGTACTGAACTTCAACACCCAGATACTTAGCAACAAGCGCAGCAACTTCAACGTCGAAGCCTACCAGGTTATCGTTTTCATCATGGTAGCTGTTGGGAGAGTATGTGCCTTCTGTACCAACAACAATGTATCCACGTTCCTTGATCTGCGCGAGAAGATCGCCTTCACCAGAACCTGCGGATGCAGCGGGTGTGCTTGCGGGTGCGGATGTGCAGGCAGCCATAGCCAGAGCCAGACCTGCTGTCAGCATTCCTTTCATAAATCTGTTCATTTCTTATTTCCTCCTTTGTATAAAGAAATTCCCTTTTCCAGTCTGTTCAGACCATCGAGAATACGTTCTCTGCATGTCGCTGTATTCAGACGCAGGAACGCCTTGCCGCACTGCCCGTATTCTTCTCCTTCAGAAAGAAGAAGTCCGGTTGCATTGCGGATAAAGTCTCTGAGTTCTGTCGCATCATCTGTCAGTGCGGAGCAATCCAGCCACAGCAGATACGTTGCACAAGAATCAATGACCTTGATCTCGGGAATTCTCTGACCTATATATTCTCTACAAGTTTTCTTATTCTCAAAGAGATATGCTCTTAATTCATCCAGCCACTGTTCACCTTTGTTGAAGGCAGCCACAGGAGCTTCAGCAGCGAAGACATTGGGTTCAGCCAGTTCTTCGTTATTAATACCTCTGGATACCTGATGACGGATGAACGGATCCGGTACAACAATACATGCAGTCTGGATACCGGCAAGATTAAATGCCTTTGTCGGTGCGATACAGGTAATGGAATTGTACTTACATGTATCATTTACAGACGCATACGGTACATATTCATAACCGGGATCACAGAGATCGCAATGGATTTCATCACTGACTACGACAACATGATGCTTGGCCGCAAGTTCTCCGATCTTTGCAAGTTCTTCCTTTGTCCAGATCTTGCCGACAGGGTTATGAGGATTGCACAGGATCATCAACGTTGTCTGCGGATTAGCAAACTTTTCTTCCAGATCATCAAAATCAATTCTGTACTCCCCGTTTTCATATACCAGTTCGCTTTCGAGAACACGTGCACCGGCATTGATGATGGAGTTGAAGAAGATATTGTAAACCGGTGTCTGGATTACAACATTTTCGTTAGGATGTGTAAATCTGCGGACGATGCTGGAGATTGCAGGTACAACACCTGTGATAAACATCATCCAGTCCTTTTCCATTTCAAACTGATGTCTTCTCTTCCACCAACCGATATAGGAGTCGTACCATTCGTCTTCGATCAATGTATAACCGAATGTTCCTCTTTCCAGTCTGGATCGGAAGGTATCCATGATTTCAGGAGCAGCTTCAAAATCCATATCTGCCACCCACATAGGCAGCTCATTTTCCGCTACATCCCATTTCATGGAATGAATATTTCTACGATCAATTACGCGATCAAAATCATATTTCATTGCATTCACCTCCGGCTTGAACATATTACAACACTTACCATTTCTATTTCATTCAGAATGCATATGAAGGCATTCTCATGAAGAGTGTTCGCGAAATCACTCGATGCTTATCAAAACCGGCATCCATTTAAAATCGCAGAAACCCGCTGTCTGCCGTTTTATCAAGTCTTTGTGTTTTAAAGTACAACAACCTCTTTGATGATCATCTCTGCACTGATTCAAGATACTGTGCTGTGGTCATAAACTCTACATGCAGCGGCGAAAGTCCCTGAAGAACCTGAATCACTGCTTGCTCAGTCGCATCATCAACACCTGCAACAGCATCGGTAAGATAGATTACTTTGCATCTTGCATCGATCAGAGACATTACCGTCGCAAGAACACAGCATTCTGCAACTACCCCAGACACAAGCACTCGATCCGCTTTTAACGCAGCTTCCTTAAGTTCAGGAACTGAGAGTGAAGAATACAGAGATTTGCTGTACACAGGGAACTTTTCACCTACTGGTTTCAGTTCATCAATCAGATCGTTAGCATAAGCATCCTCATTAATTTCAGCATTGTCGATATTATATTGTTTCCAGACACCTTCAGCAGATTCATCTGCTATAAATTTCGTAAAAATAATGTCTGTAAACCTCTTACGAGCACTGATCATCTCCAGAATATTCTGTGTAGCTGTTTTTATATACGGACAGTACCAGGCACCACCTTCGATATACATTCTGCAAATCAATAACCAGTAACAAATCTTTCATTTCAAATCCTCCGTATTTCTGTTAATTAATGTAGTTCAGAGCAGATTGATGAGTTTTATCAAGCTTCACTTATCTGTTATACAACAAGCACAAGGATGACTTATGTATTATTCAAAAATGATATTTCATATGCCAGTACATTTAGAGTATATGCACAAAACTATACGTAGTTTTTCTGACGTTTCATCACTTCAACAAAGCATTGAATTCAGAAGTCAGCGGAATTCTTTATACTCCTATATTGATTCTCCTGAAAACCTAAACAGGCCCTTTAGGTTTTCAGGAGTCCTGTTTCATGATCCATTGGGACTGCAGGCATCGGGCATGATTCCCGGTATATCATTGGCAGAGGGTACTTGCTGATGGGAAGGAAGGGGGAAGAAAAAAGAAAGGCTAATTTAATCCAAACAGGACATTGTCAATATACGCTAACAGTTCACAAATCAAAGTTCTATAAAATGATGCCATAAGGAAGGTATAGGACATGAGACAGAGTGAATTACTGATTGCTTTTTCAAAGCTTACTCC
>JAZUHS010000196.1:0-7318 GCA_045641845.1 Bulleidia sp.
GGAGATCATGCAGATGCGATCATCACCGAACATACGGAAAGTTGTACGTACAGCAGCCGGGTGTACATGGATACCATCACAGATCAGTTCAACCATGACATTGTCATTCTCACATGCTGCACCGATGACACCGGGAGCACGGTGGGAATAACCTGTCATACCGTTGTAAAGATGAGTGGCGTGCTTGGCGCCAAGGCTGTAAGCTTTGGCTGCCGTATCGTAGTCACTGGCAGTATGAGCAAGTGATACACGTACTTTATCAGCGATGGCTTCAATGCATTCCAGACCGCCCTCAACTTCGGGAGCGATATCACAGAGCTTGATCAGACCGCCGGCAGCTTCCTGCAGACGTTCGAACATCTCAGCATCGGGCTTGTGAATATACTCGGGGTTCTGTGCGCCTTTCTTGGCATGGGAGATGAAAGGACCTTCCATGTTGATGCCGACAAGACGAGCACCTGTTTCATTCTTATAATTCTTTGCGGCAGTGAATACTTCCGTGAGCTTCTCTTCCGAGAAAGTCATGGAGGCAGGACAGATGGTAGTAATACCCTGAGAAAGTTCGTACTCAGCCATGGTGCGGATGGATTCTTCTTTGCCATCGCAGAAGTCTACACCCATGCAGGCATGGAAGTGGATGTCAGTCAGTCCAGGGATGACATAAAGACCTGTCGCATCAATGACTTCACCTTCGGCTTTGTCAGCGATGTACTTGCCTTCAATGCATACAGACGCTTCTTCGAAACGTCCTGCGGGAGTGAATACCTTGCCTCCGGTAATGATCATGATTACTTGCCCATCTGTTCGAAGAGAACGGAAAGAGCTTCCTGATCACCAACCAGGATGCAGTCCTGATGCATCTGCAGAATGGATGCAGGTACTTCAGGAGTAACCGGACCAAGGAAGGCCTTGGCTACGATGTCAGCCTTGCCCTTGCCATTAACAACAACCAGCACCTTCTTGGCATGCATGATTGTCTGGATACCCATTGTATAAGCCTGACGGGGTACATCTGCTTCAGATTCGAAGAAACGCTTGTTTGCTTCGATTGTAGAAGCTGTCAGATCTACACAGTGTGTCAGCTTAACGAATTCATTGCAGGGTTCATTGAAACCGATATGACCGTTGTTGCCCATACCTAATAACTGCAGATCGATACCTCCAACAGAATCAATGATGGCATTGTAGTCAGCACATGCCTTGCCGGAATCAGCTTCCAGACCATTAGGTACATATGTATGTTCCTTGTTGATGTTGACATGGTTGAACAGGTTTGTGTTCATGAAGTAACGATAGCTCTGATCGTTATCACCGGATAAACCCTTGTATTCATCCAGGTTAACGGATGTAACCTGAGAGAAGTCAAGATTGCCGCTGTTATACTTTTCTACCAGCTGAGCATATGTGCCGATCGGAGTGGAGCCTGTTGCCAGACCCAGTACACAATCGGGCTTCATTGTTACCTGAGCTGCGATGATATTAGCAGCGATTCTGCTCATATCATCATAGTCTTTACCACAGTAAATACGCATTATTCATTTCCTCCTGAATGCTTTATTCGTGCATCTCTAGTATAGCTTATTTGTTTTGTTTATGGCTCATGAAAGAAATGATTATACATATTCGAGCAAGACTGATTTCGGGCGTGTGCGCCTTCAGCGCTTCATAAAATCTGCTATGATAGAAACATGACAAGAATCAGAGAAGTAGATACAAGAGAATATCTGTCCATGTTAAGAGACCTGGTCAACGAAGGCAAGGAAGTCAGTCTTCTGATTTCCGGGTCCTCCATGGTGCCCTTCATTGCCCACCATCGTGACAGTGTATATTTCAAAGCTCCGGATCGTCCTTTGAAGAAGGGTGATGTCGTTTTCCATCAGCGTGATAACGGCCAGTTCGTTGTGCATCGTATTCTCAAGGTACATGACAATGGTCAGCTGTTTGATATCATCGGTGACAACCAGACTGTTGTTGAAAAGAATGTACGCCGTGATCAGATCTTCGGTTTGATCGTTGCTGTACGCAGAAAAGGCAAGATGATTTATCCCGGTGATCTCTGGTGGGTGCTGTTTGAGAAGGTATGGATCAACATGATTCCTTTAAGAAGAGCAATGCTGTTTATTTACAGCAGAACGATCGGCAGATTCAGAAAGGCAGGCAGGTAGGATGTACTATCGCATGAAGGAATCTCTGCTGCCATGCAGTATGAAGGAAGTGCAGAGCGAAGAGGGGGTCTTTGCGGCTGTGCTGACAAAGGAAGAATGGAAACAGACATCTATGCGCGGCTATACGGATCTTGAAGAAGAGATCAGTGCAACCAAGATCGATGTCAACTATGATTATATGCTTGGTACTTTCCGTGTTCCTGAGCTTGAAGATATGAGTCAGACACCGTCTTCCTTTCATCTGATGATTGATGAAAAGAAGATCGTCTTCATCGATGATTCTGGCATCGTCCAGCAGATTTTCGGCAGAATTGCAGCATCGAAGAAATGGCGCAACCCCTGTGCGGAAAGACTGCTCTATGACTTCCTGGAAACACTTACGGCAAGTGACATGAAATACCTGCAGGGTTATGAAAGACGTCTCAATGAGGCGGAAAAGGGCATTATAGAAGGTGATCTGGATCAGAGCACAGTCATCAGTGTCAATGATATCCGCGGGGAACTGCTGGATCTTAGAAGCTGGTATGAACAGCTGATCGGAGCTGTGCAGGAACTGGAGGAAAATGAGAATGAATTCTTCAGCGAAGAGAATCTCAGATACTTCCATCTCTTCACTACCCGTGCGGAACGTCTGTACAATACTGTGGAATCTCTGCGTGATTATTCTTCACAGATCAGAGATCTCTATCAGACACAGCTGGATGTCAGACAGAACAGAATTCTGGCAGTACTGACAATCTTAACAACCATCTTCTTCCCGCTGACGATTATTACGGGATGGTACGGCATGAACTTTGTATATATGCCCGAGCTGCAGTTCAGGTATGCATATCCCACCGTCATCTGTATCTGTATTCTGATTGTAGTGGTACAGATGATCTGGTTCAGAAAGAAGAAATACTGGTAAGGAGTTAACAAGATGAAGGAAATTGATGTAAACACACTGTCCCTGAATCCCATGGACATGATTGCGCATGAATGGATGCTTGTAACAGCAGGCAATGAAGAAAGAGGATACAACACAATGACAGCCAGCTGGGGTCATTTAGGTTCCATCTGGGGCCATGGCGGCGGTATGCCTACAGCTGTAATCTACGTACGCCCGCAGCGCTACACAAAGCAGTTTGTCGACAGAGAAGAATACTTCTCCCTGTCCGTTTTCCCGGCAGTATACAAGAAGGCGTTAGGCTATCTTGGTTCTCATTCCGGAAGAGATGAAGATAAGGTTGCAATTGCAGGTCTGACACCTGAATTCTCTGAAGAAACTACATGGTTCAAGGAAGCAAAGCTGGTGCTGGTATGCCGCAAGCTCTACCGTGCACCGATCGTAGAAGAAGGTTTCATTGATAAAAAGGTACTCGATGATGCCTATCCCAAGCGTGATTTCCACGACATGTATGTCGGTGAAATCGTTAAGGTACTGGTCAGCGAATAACGGATACAAGGACGGTCAAAAGGCTGTCCTTTTCTTCTGCTCGATTCGCTTTATGTACAAATATATGTACATGCTTTCGGGTATGATACAGGCGTAATCAAACCTGTATGGAAGCGGTTTGAAGAGGAGGAAAAAGTATGTATTTCAATGCAAGTATCTACATTGCTGTATCAGATCTCAGTGTATGGAACAGATTCAGAAACAGATTCAATGCCGGCTTCAAGCTGCACAGAAATGCTGAAAAGAACATGCTGTCTTTCGACTACGCGGGAGACTGGGATTGCGATCAGGGCGAGCTGTGGGGAATTGTCAGCAAGCTGTCAAAAACACTGAAGCAGGACGGCATTGTCATTGCCTCTACTACATTCTGCGGCTGCGGGGAGAATACATCCTGTGTCTATTACCTTGGGGATGGTGTGAAGTCTGCGAATTTCGATGAAGAGGACAGACGTGCAGATATGGTTTTTCAGACAAAGGTTACGGATGTCGGCGGCTGGCTGAAATACGGTGAATTTGAAATCACGGAAAAGGAGAAGGAACAGCTGGAAAGATGCAGATATTACGAATTTGACGGTCAGTTCATCGAAGTTCCTGCGGAAATCCGTCTGCCGTACAGTATACATCTGGAGGAAACAGGTACACGCGAACGTCTGGCGAACATCGCGAATGTTAAGAAGGGTGATCCGGTACATTTGGTACTGACATCCGAAGCAGATGGAACAGAGCGGCTTGAAGTGATGAGTGAATACGGTTCTCTTGGCTTTCTGTCTGATCGTGTCTTTAAGGCGGTCTATACAGCCTTTAAGAACGGTATCCTGCAGTATACAGCCTGGGTATACCGGGCGGATCAATGTTCAGAGAATGCTATGAGTGAAAAAGCGCCGGATGTAATCATCGAACTGAAAGCGAGAACAGCTTTTCCAAAGAAAGATATGCTGGAACAGTGATTTCTGACTGTGACATATGAAAAGGGAACTGCGTGCATGCAGTTCCCTTTAATAAATTCAGAATTCTTTCTTTGCAATAATCCGAACACTTACAGCAAAGGAGATGACTGTACAGAGGATGACCAGTACAGTACCTGTAAGAGCAAGCATGCCGGAAGGTACTTCTGCATTCAGCGTCGGCTTCAGCATATCCTCAGGCAGTACCTTTACAGCAAGGAATATCACTGCGGCAACTGCACCGCAGAGTGCCATCAGTACATTTCTGCCTCTTTCTGAACCGTACTTCAGTGTTAATGGCATATTCAGATCAATTACAAGCATGATGATAACAACAGAAGCGACCACAGCATCCAGCAGGTCCTCGGAAAATAAAGGCATGCCATTGATCACGGCTGCTGCGATACCGATCACCAGCGACAATACTGCACCAGCACCCAGACACAGCATGGAGTATACATACTTTGCCTTGACGTAAGTCTTTACTGTAATAGGCAGTGTCATCAGGAACGGATAGCAGTTGTCATATTCATCGTAGGCAACGGAAGAAAGGGAGAACAGGCCGAAGATCATGATCAGCCATGTGACAAAGAAGGCTCCTTCGGTAGTAAATGCCAGAATAGCGGCAATGACAGCAAGAGACATAAAGTATCTCTTTCGCTGAGAAGCAAGACGTAAGTCCTTAATCAGAAGTCCTTTCATATTAGATGCTCCTTCCGGAAGACATCATGATGATCAGATCATCAATGTTTCCGCTTTCGATCACAAGATCGGGATAGTTTTCCATGTAGTACTGACGCTGGCTTGTGAAGCAGGAATAACCGAAGGCTTCTTCCTTTACCTTCAATAGATAGCTGTGATCAATTTCTTCATAACGCTGTCTGCTTACCTTCAGTACCGCATATTCTCCTAACAGTACATCTGTATCTTCATGCAGAACTACATGGCCATCATGAATCATATACAGATCATCACACAGTCCTTCCAGGTCGGAAGAAATATGCGAGGAAATCAGCAGGGTACGTTCAGGATCTGCTTCAAGATAATCTCTTAACAGATCCAGTACATCATTGCGGGCAATGACATCGAGACCTGCCGTAGGCTCATCCAGAATCAGCAGTTTGGCCTGATGTGTGATGGCGCATAATACCTTGAGCTTTGCCAGCATACCGGTAGAGAATTCACGAATACGCTTGTTCATTGGCAGATTGTTGGCTGCACAGATATCACGAAACATCTTTTCATCAAAGCGTGTGTACATTGCTCTGAGAATGGCGATGATATCTTCGCAGCAGAAGTAGCTGGAGAAACCGCTGTCGCTCAGAGCAACACCGATCATCTCACGATCTGCTTCGGATAATGCAGATACAGGTTTGCCTAATGTAGTGACAGTGCCGCTGTCAGTCCGGATCAGACCGAGAATGGCTTTGATTGTTGTACTCTTGCCGGCACCGTTGCGGCCGACCAGACCGGTAACCTTACCGGCAGGTATATCCATGGAGATATTCAGGGAATAGTCTCCATAGTTCTTTTCAACATTGGTTAAACGGATCATTCTTCCTCCATCAGAAGATTGAAAATCTCTGTGATATCATCAGATTCAAGACCCAGGGATTTCACCCTTTCAATTGCTTCAGAGAGTATCTTCTCTGCCTGCATGCGTCTTTCTTCCTGTGTATGCACAGGATCTGTATCCGCAATGTAGGTGCCTTTGCCGTGTACTGTAACCGCAAAGCCTTCTTCTTCCAGACGGTCGTAGGTCTTCTTCACGGTTAATGCACTGATCTTCAGCTGCGAAGAAAGCGCACGTACGGAAGGAAGCGGTTCACCCGGCTTCAGATCGCCCTCCATGACTGCACTCTTGATCTGATTCATTAATTGTTCATAGATCGGAACCATGGATGAATGGTTCAGGATAAAACGTGTCATATATATGTCCTTAGCTAGCTGTAAACAGTGTATAACAGTATATAACAGTAGTCAACTGTTACATGTGGAGGAAGAATTCGTTGTGATGGGAAGTTACAGGAACATTACCATGTAATGAGGAAGTGTTTCCTTGACACCGACCTTGCCGTTTCTGTTCTGAATCAGCTTATATGCGATTTCCGGTTTAAAGTCATTGATGAAATTGTTCAGGGAGATGGATGCATTATTGCCTGCTTTAACTTCTACAGGAACAGCAGATCCGTTCTTTTCAAGCAGGAACTCAAGTTCATGATTATCATCCGGCTTATAATAATACAATTTATATCCTCTTTTGATCAAACATTCAGCAATAATATTTTCGTATAAGCCGCCACGCGCATTTCCTTTAATTGTATTGTTAAGAATTGCTCGCTTTGTTTCAAATCCATATAAGCAGGTTAACAAGCCTGTATCATTTATATATAGCTTAAATTGTTCTTCTTTGGCATTTGCCATAAGTGGTATATATGGCTCTGAAATGTTGTAGCATGGATTTACCATGCAGGAATCAATTAACCATTGGACACTTCCACCATATTTACGTCTGGTCTGACCTCTTTCCACAGTGGAATACTGGAATTTTTTTAACTCCTTTGCGAGTTGTTTCGGCACAGCATCATAACACATTCTAACAAGTTGTTTTTCTTTGCCTTTTGCATGCTTAGATATATCATCTTTATATTCATCCAAAATACTTGTTTGTATTTCAAAAACACGATTAAAATCTTTATATTGTGCAAAGTCATTCACAACTTCTGGCATTCCCCCAACTACCATAAATTCTCTGAATAGTTCTTCATATTTCT
>JAZUHS010000197.1:0-12890 GCA_045641845.1 Bulleidia sp.
TGATCGGTCTGGTGCTCGGTATTGCCGCAGCGCTGAATCACAACACATGGATCGACTCGCTGTGTTCGGTTGTATCGATTATCGGTGTATCGGTACCATCCTATGTATTTGCGCTTCTGCTTGCTTATTTCATCGGCTTCAAGCTCCAGCTTGCTCCGATCCTGTACAATGCCAAGAACGTCGCAGCTTCTTCCGTACTGCCGACGATCGCGCTGAGCATGTTCCCGATTGCAAACGTATCCCGTTTCACCCGTTCTGAAATGATTGATGTATTATCTTCCGACTACATCCTGCTGGTTCAGGCCAAGGGTGTGAAGGAAAAGAAGCTGATCGTATCTCATGCGTTAAGAAACACACTGATTCCGATTGTTACTATCATGGGTCCGCTGCTGGTCAACCTGTTAACCGGTTCCATGGTTGTTGAGAAGGTATTTGCAATTCCCGGTATCGGTATGCTGATGGTTCAGGCGATTCAGATGAATGACTATAACGTTGTTATTGCCTGTGCCTTCGTTTATTCCGCTATGTATATCGCAATGATGCTGATGGTTGATATCCTCTACGGTATTATCGATCCTCGTATCCGTGTCGCAAAGGAGGGCTGAGTATGGCAGAACCTGTAAAGAAGTATGGCATGCCGCCGGTTCTGGACATCGACGATGACTTCACTCAGGAAGACTTCGTCTTTGTACAGCAGAACGAAAAGCTCACAGATAAGACATATGCAGCTACATCCTATGCCAAGGATGTATGGAATCACTTCAAGAAGAACAAGGGTGCCGTCATCGGTTCCATCGTTATTGTGATCATCGTCTTCATGGCCATCATCGGTCCGATGATTTCCGGTCATACTTTCGATGAAATCATCATCCAGCACCAGTCCTTACCGCCCCGTATTCCCGGCCTTGAACGTCTTGGTATTTTCAACGGCTTTGAACGCGGTGTTGACGTCTATGCCCAGAAGGGTGCATCCGATGTCTATTACTGGTTTGGTACAGATACTTCCGGCCGTGACCTGTTCACTCGTGTATGGTCCGGTACACGTATCTCCCTGATCATTGCCTTATCCGCTGTTGTCATCGATATCGTCATCGGTATGTCCTACGGTCTGATCTCCGGCTACTTCGGCGGCAAGGTCGACATGGTCATGCAGCGTTTCGCTGAAATCCTCAACGGTATTCCGACACTGGTTGTTGTTACATTGCTTGGTCTGGTCATGAACGGCGGTATTGTTTCCATTATCACGGCTCTGATCATCACCGGCTGGATCGGCATGTCCCGTATTGCCCGTGCGGAAGTACTGAAGCTGAAGGAAGCGGAATACATCCTTGCATCCAAGACTTTAGGTGCAAAGAACTTCTCCATCATCTTCTCTGATATCATGCCCAACATCTTCGGTCAGCTGATCATCATGTCCATGTTCTCCATCCCGAATGCGATCTTCACAGAAGCATTCCTGTCCTTCGTAGGTCTTGGTATCCGTCCTCCGATGGCTTCCCTGGGTGCATTGATTTCCGAAGGCTACAAGTCTCTGACAATTCATCCCTATATGATCATGAGTGCAATTGCTGTTTTAGGTCTTCTGATGCTGAGCTTCAATCTGTTCGCAGATGGTATCCGCGATGCATTTGACCCGAACCAGAAGCACGGATAAGGAGGTACAAGATGGCTACAGATAGAAAACAGGAAGATAAGGTTCTTCGCATCCGTGATCTGAATATCTCCTTTGAAACATCCGCCGGCAAGGTCAATGCCATCCGCGGTGTTCGTATGGACCTGTTCAAGGGTGAAACAATTGCAATCGTAGGTGAATCCGGTTCCGGCAAGTCCGTTACAGTCAAGACCATCATGGGTATCATGGCTTCTAACGGCAAGGTCGAAAGCGGCTCCATCGAATATACATTTACAAATGAAAAGGGTGAACGTGAAACTGTTGACCTGACAAAACTGACACAGAAGGAAATCCGCTACCGCTTCAACGGCAAGCACATTGCCATGGTCTTCCAGGATCCGATGACATCTCTTGATCCGACAATGACAATCGGTAAGCAGATCATGGAACCGATGCTGATTCATGAGCACATTTCCAAGGAAGAAGCTCGTGCTCGTGCACTGAATCTTCTGAATGAAGTAGGTATTGAAAACCCCGAAAAGAGATTCAAGGAATATCCGCATCAGCTTTCCGGCGGTATGAGACAGCGTGTCGTCATTGCCATTGCGCTGGCATGCAATCCCGATATCCTGATCTGTGATGAACCTACTACAGCTCTTGACGTTACAATCCAGGCAAAGATCCTTGAACTGATCAAGAAGCTGCAGGAACAGCATGGTATTTCCGTCATCTATATCACACATGACCTGGGCGTAGTTGCCAAGGTCGCTGACTATGTTGACGTGATGTATGCAGGCCGCATCATTGAAAAGGGTGCGATCGATGAGATCTTCTACGATCCGCGTCATCCGTATACATGGGGCCTTTTAGCTTCCATGCCTGATACAGATACCAACTCCAAGCGTCTGTTTGCGATTCCCGGCACACCGCCCAATCTTCTTGAAAAGATTGAAGGCGATGCTTTTGCGCCGAGAAATCCCTTTGCGCTTGCGATCGATTTCAAGGCTGAGCCTCCGCAGTACAATGTCGGCGGCAAGCACCGTGTTGCTTCCTGGCTGTGCGATCCCCGTGCACCGAAGGTTGATCCTCCGGAACAGCTCAGAGAACGTCTTGCCAAGATGCTGAAGGAAGGAGCGTAATCATGACAAATATCAACTATGACACTGAACCGCTTCTTCATGTCGAAGGACTGAAGCAGCATTTCCGCATTACAAGAACCTATACAACAAAGGCAGTTGACGGTATCAGCTTTGATATCTATCCTGGTGAAACATATGGTCTTGTAGGTGAATCCGGTTCCGGCAAGTCCACAACCGGACGTGCACTGATCCGTCTGTATGATCCTACAGCCGGCAAGATCATCTTTGATGGTCATGATATCTCCGGTAAGTTAAGCAAGGAAGATGAAGCTTATCTGCGTACAAATATGCAGATGATCTTCCAGGACCCGATGGCATGCCTCAATCCCCGTAAGAAGGTAAAGGAAATCATTGCCCAGGGTCTGCAGATTCATCATTCCTTCAAGAATCAGGCAGAACTTGATGAAAAGGTCAATCTGATGCTGGAAAAGGTAGGTCTTTCCAGAGAACATGCAACACGTTATCCGCAGCAGTTCTCCGGCGGTCAGAGACAGCGTATCGGTATTGCCCGTGCACTGATCATGAATCCCAAGCTGGTCATCGCCGATGAAGCGATTTCCGCTCTGGACGTTTCCATTCAGGCACAGGTAGTCAATCTGATGAAGGATCTGCAGGATGAATTAGGTACAACATATTTGTTCATTGCGCATGACCTTTCCATGGTTAAGTACATTTCCGACAGAATCGGTGTTATGCATCTGGGTCACATCGTTGAAACAGGTACAACCGATGAAATCTTCGAGAATCCGATTCATCCGTATACACGCTCACTCCTGTCCGCAATCCCGCATCCGAATCCCCGTGTTGAAAAGAACAGAGTTTCTCTTGAATACGATAAGAACAAGGAAGGCGTCGATTATACAAAGGGTACAATCCATAACATCACAAGAACACACTATGTACTTGCAACAGATGAGGAATTTGCCCGCTGGTCCAAGGAAGGCCATACAGATCTTTGATTTCTGTGAGGTCCTGTGAAAGCAGGACCTTTTACTATTCCCTGTGAATTATGAATGAATACATTGAATGTGGTATGATAAGACACGTGAGAAAGGAGAATTCCATGCTTGAAGTTTGTTTATTAGGTACAGGCGGTACAGTTCCTCAGCCTGACCGCTGGCTGACATCATTGCTGTTAAGATGGAACGGTACTTCACTTTTGGTAGACTGCGGTGAAGGTACACAGATTGCGCTTCGTGAAAGAGGCTATTCCTGCAAGCAGATCAATACAATTCTCCTGACGCATTTCCACGCCGATCATACTGCAGGTCTACCCGGTCTGCTTCTAACGATGGCTAAGAGTGACCGTACGGAGCCTGTAACAATCATCGGTCCGAAAGGACTGGAAGAAGTGATGCAGGGTATTTTCATTGTGGCAAGATACATTCCCTTTGAAGTCAATCTCATTGAGATTGATGAAGATCATAACAGCTTTGATCTGGACGGTCTGCACGTCGATGCCTTTGCCGTACGTCACAGTGTTCCCTGTTCCGGCTTTGCGTTCTCTTTGAAGAGAAACAGAAAGTTTTCACGTGAAAAAGCAGAAGCGCTTTCCATTCCGGTAAAGTACTGGTCCCGACTGCAGAAGGGAATGGATATCGAAAGTGAAGATGGCTGCTGGAAGGCGGAGGATGTTCTTGGGGAAGAAAGAAGAGGCATCCGCATGGTCTATGCAACAGATACAAGACCTGCACCTGCCATCGTCCGTTTCGCAAAGGATGCAGATCTTCTGATCACAGAGGGCATGTATGGTGATCCTGAGAAGAAGGAAAATGCTCTGAAGCATAAGCATATGATGATGTCTGAAGCTGCTGAGATTGCAAATGAAGCCAATGTACATGAACTGTGGCTGACACACTACAGTCCCTCCGTTCATGATCCTGAGGAATATGCAGAAGCAACCAGAAGCATCTTTGCCAATACAGTGATTTCAAAGGATGGTCAGTATACAGATCTGGCGTTCAGGGAGTAAGCATATGCTCGAGATCATCATCAATCCAAGCGGCGGCAGCGGTGCCGCAAAGAAGCTGTTTGAAAAGAAGATAAAGCCTCTGCTTGATCAAAGACATGCAGAATACAGACTGCATTACTCTACACTGGCAAGAGATCTGGATACGATCTGTCATGACATTACCGGGGATGGCAAAGAACATACTCTGGTCATCGTCGGCGGTGATGGTTCAATGAATGTTGCGGTCAACGGTATTCAGCATTTTGATAAAAACAAAGTTGGCTTTATTCCGGCAGGATCCGGCAATGACCTGGCTCTGGCATTGAAGATTTCAAGAGATCCTGAAGAACTGGTGAATGCCATTCTCAAAGGTGAAGTAAAGCGTGAGCTGGATATCATCGAGATCAGTGTGGACGGCATGTATGATCGCGATAATGCCAAGATCAGTTCAAAGACGTTTACACGTAAAGCGAATATTTCCTCCGGCTTTGGCTTTGATGCAGAGATCTGTGCCGAAGCAGAAGGGGTAAAGCTCAAAAATGTTCTGAATAAGCTTGGCTTGGGCAAGCTGATTTATCTGGCTGTAGCACTGAAGGTAATCTTTACCACAAAGATGGTACCTGCCTATGCCGTCATTGACGGGAAAAGAACAGAACTCTATGATCTGCTCTTTACAGCCGCAATGAATACTGCCTACGAAGGCGGAGGCTTCAAGTTCTGTCCCGATGCGATCGGTACGGATGGTGTTCTGAACATCGTCAGCGGCAATGGTCTATCCCGCTTTGATTTCTTCCGTATTTTCCCTTATGCCTATTCCGGTGCGCATGTAAAGTTCGATGGTGTTAGCATTCATACATTCAGCCAGTGCGATGTATACAGTGAAGTTCCGCTCTGGGTACATACAGATGGCGAAGTTGTCGGTAAGACCAGACATGTCAGCTATCGTCTGGCTGATGCAAAGCTGCGCATGATTGTCTGATCTTAAGATTCATAATCTACATGTATTGCTATACTTCCTGTAAAGGAGGATTCTCTATGAAAAGAATCAAACAGATCCTGATCTCTCTGCTGTGTCTTGTGCTTCTGGCCGGATGCAGCTCTAAAACCGCTTATGATGGCGGCTACTATGCTAATGGTGCCGAATCACCGACAGAAGAGTACAGCTATGGCGTCAGCGATAATGCCGGCAGCAGTGAGCTGATCATGCCGGGAGAAAAGAAGCTTATCTACTCCGGCAGTATGACAATTGAAACAAAGACCTTTGATGAAACAGATGCACTGATCAGAAACAGACTGAATGAAGTCAAAGGCTATATTGCCAGTGAATATGAGTATATCCGCAATGATGGACGTGATAACTCACACAGATACAAGACAATGACACTGCGTGTTCCTACGGAACACTATCAGAGTTTCATTGATGCTCTGAGCGGTGAATGCCGTGTGATCTCACGTTCTTCCTCCGTCGATGATATTACAAGCGAATACTATGATGTCAGTGCGCAGATTGAAGCGCTGGAGATGCAGCAGGAACGTCTTCTGGCAATGATGGCGGAAGCACTTACCATTGAGGATATGATCGCTGTAGAAGCACGCATTACACAGGTGCAGAATGATCTGAACCGTCTTAAGACACGCAAGAAGGGGATGGATACAGATGTTGACTATTCCATTCTCAATATCAGCATGGAAGAAGTTGTGCTCTACTCGGAAACAGGTGATTCCTTCTTCTCAGAAGCAGCCGATGCGATCAGCGATGGTCTTCGCTCCTTTATCAGTGTTGTACGTACATTTGCTGTAGGTCTTCTCTATCTCTGGCCGTATCTTCTGGTCATTGCAGTGATCGCGTTTGTAATGAAGAAGACAGGAAAGAAGTTCCATATGCCGAAGTTCTTCCGCAGAAAGAAAAAAGATCATACCGAAGTATGATCTGATGGTACGCTCGATGGGGATCGAACCCACAACCTTCAGATTCGGAATCTGACACGCTATCCAATTGCGCCACGAGCGCGTGAACTTTAGTATCTTATCACGACAGAAGGGAATTGAAAATATGAAGCATGTTCATGAACTTCATCCTGAGAAAATCCGGATGATCGTCTGCGATGTAGACGGAACACTCCTGCCGGCAGGACAGGAACATCTTTCTGCCGGAACAATTGAAGCATTCCGCAAAGCTCATGAAAAAGGTCTGAAGGTTATGATCAATACAGGAAGACACTATACCTTCCTGCAGCCCGGGCTGTTCGAACAGCTGCCGATGGATCTGATCGGAACGATCAACGGTGCATGTCTGAATAGAAGAGACGGGGAAATTGTCGCTTCTCATCCCATGAGTGAAGATGTGATGAACAGGATCATTTCCGCAGCTGATCAGTATGGACTTGGCATCGGCTTCAAGTTTGCCGACCAGATCGTCTCCTACTGCAATTTCGATTTCTACATGAAGTGGTATGTACAGCCCGGCTCCCGCTATGAAAAGCTGGTAAAGGATGGATCAAAGACACGTGACCATCACCTGGCACATGGAACACCGTTAGGTACGTTTATGATCACACCGGATCATGCACTGATTCCTGAGCTTGAAAAGCTGCTTCCTGAGATGACCTTTGCACGAAGCGGGGAGAGAGGATATGACGTCTTCCTGACTTCCATCAACAAGGCTACTTCCGTTGAAAGCATGTTAAAGGAATATGATCTTGCATGGGAGAATGTGATTGCCTTCGGCGATGCCGGTAACGACATTCCTTTCATTTCCAGAGCAGGCATCGGTGTTATCATGGGCAATGCTCGTGAAGAGTTCAGAGCACAGGCCGATATCATTGCACCAAGGTGCGAAGAAGATGGTGTCGCTGCTGTTCTGAAACAGCTTGGTATTATCTGATCGTCAAAGTTAAAGAGGTAAACGCATATTGCGCTTACCTCTTGTTTTCATTAAGAGATTATAAGCCTTCGCCGTTAGTAGCGATGACGTTCTTATACCATTCGAAGGAATCCTTCTTGCTTCTTGCGTAAGTACCGTTTCCTTCATCATCCAGATCTACATAGATGAAACCATATCTCTTGGACATCTGGCTTGTGGACATGGATACCATGTCAATGCAGCCCCACGGTGTGTAGCCCATGACCGGAATACCGTCATCCAGCGCATCACCGATGGCATTGATGTGAGATGTGAAGTAGTCAACTCTGTAAGGATCGTGGATGGAACCGTCTGCTTCGACTGTATCCTTGGCTCCGATGCCGTTTTCTACAATGAACAGAGGCTTCTGATATCTGTCCCACAGTTCAATCAGTGAGTAGTAGAGACCTGTAGGGTCAATCTGCCAGCCCCAGTCGGAAGTAGGAATGTAGGGGTTCTTGATACCTGTAACCAGGTTGCCGCCAACCATTTCCTTGCCATCTTCCACAACCGCAGTAACCGCTGTGTTGTAGTAGGAGAAGGAGATGAAGTCTACAGGATACTGCTTCAGAATTTCCAGATCACCGCGTTCCATTTTGATGTCATAGCCCTTTCTTTCCCATTCCTTGAGGATGTGGGAAGGATATTCACCACGGGACTGTACATCAGAGTAGTACATGTTCTTTCTGTTTTCCTTTAATGCAAGCAATGTATTGGCAGGGTTGCAGTTTTCAGGATAGCGCAGTGTCTTTGTGATCATGCAGCCCATCTGCGCACCGGGCACCATTTCCTTCAGCATCTTTGTGGCAAGTGCGGAAGCAACGAACTGATGATGCAGAGACTGATAGATGATACGTTCAAAGTCTTCAGCAGGGTAGCGGTCTTCACACAGACCCATCGTTGTCCAGGGGTGTCTGAAACCGGAGTCGATTTCGTTGAATGTCAGCCAGTACTTTGCATACTTGCCGAATCTTTCATAGCAGACCTTGACGAACTTCAGGAACAGATCAATGACTTCACGCTTGTACCAGCCATCATAGTGATTAGCCAGATACAGAGGTTCTTCATAATGATGCAGTGTTACGAGAGGTTCAATGTTGTACTTCTTCAGTTCCTTGAATACAGAATCATAGAAGGCAATACCTTCTTCATTCGGTGTTTCTTCCAGACCTGTAGGGAAGATACGGGACCACTGAATGGATAAACGCAGTACCTTGAAGCCTAATTCACCGAATAAGGCAATATCTTCCTTGTAATGAGAGTAGAATTCAATGCCATGACGCTTCGGATACTTCTTTGTATCTGTGGAAGCCATAGCTTCTTCAATATCCTTGGATGTAATTACATGCTGGGCATGATAGTTCTTCGGATCAACCTTGGACTTGTAGGTTGTGCAGTCTGCTACTGCTAAACCGCGTCCGCCCTGATCCCAGCCGCCTTCAAACTGGTTTGCTGCTGTCGCACCGCCCCATAAGAATCCTTCCGGAAATCTTGTCATAAATGATTATTCCTCCTGTTAAGTTATCTATATTGTACGGTATCGGACAATAAAAGTGCAGAAGAAAAAGCCGATGATCTTCATCACCGGCTCTATAGCTTTATAATTCAGCGTTGAATACGTACTTGTTCAGACGATCAAATGCTTCGATGACACGGCTCTTGGGAAGAGCAAGGTTCAAACGGATGCTGTGAGCACCATGGAAGGGTCTGCCGTCCTGCCAGTAGACACCGTATTCCCAGCCCTTGTGGAGCAGATCACCGATTTCGATGTTATGTTCCTTGCAGAACTCTTCACAATCGATGAACAGCATGTATGTACCCTGAGGCTTCTGCAGGGATACACCCTTGAAGTTCTTTACAATGTAGTCATATGCGTAATCTACATTTTCAGTGAGCACTGCCTTGAGTTCATCTACCCATTCATATCCTTCCGGCTGATATGCACCAATCAGGGCATACATGGAAAGAACATTCATGCTGTTGTAATGAGAGAGGGAGGATTCCTTGAGTACTCTGTCTCTTAACCAGGGGTTGTAAATGATGTGGTATGCACCGATCAGACCGGCCAGGTTGAATGTCTTGGAAGGTGCATAGAAAGCTGCTGTATGCATACGAGCATATTCGTTCACGGACTGCAGCGGTATATGCTTGTATTCACCTAATGTCAGATCACTCCAGATTTCATCGGAGATAATCCATACATTGTGCTTTTCAAAGATTGCGACTGCCTTTTCCAGTTCTTCCTGTGTCCACACACGGCCGGCAGGGTTGTAAGGATTGCACATGATGGCAACATGGATCTTCTTTTCAACGATCTTCTTTTCCATGTCTTCATAGTCCATACGCCAGAGACCTTCTTCATCTCGGTTCAGCTGTGTATGAACGATGTTATAGCCATTGTTTTCCAGGGAACCTGTGAAACCGATATATGTCGGTGCATGCAGAAGCAGGTTGTCACCCTTGGAAGCAAGTACATTGACGGCACTGATGACACCGCCCATTACACCGTTTTCATAGCCGATGCACTCTGATGTCAGACCCTTGACACCGTTTCTTGTTTCATGCCACTTGATGATGGAATTGAAGTAATCGTCTCTGGGGCTGAAATAGCCGAATGTTGGATGCTGTGTACGCTTGATGATTTCATCCTGAATGTTCTTCAGAACGGGGAAGTTCATATCTGCAACCCACATGGGGATGACATCGAAACCTTCTTTTCTTTTCGGTTCTGCGTAGCTGCCGATATAGTTTTCAGGCATGTCTACGGCAATCGCATCGTGACCGACACGATCAAGAATTGTAGTAAAATCGTACTTCATAAATGGTAAATTCCTCCTGGTAGTACTGAAGACAATTATAGCGTACATTATGCATAATGTACGCTGATTTTCGTATAAGTGCTGTCAGTCGAAGAGGGCAAACATGTCATTTGCACGATCATGAATACGATGCTTCTTGCGTGTCAGAGGATTGCGGAATTCCACTTCATCCGCCCATAAGCCCATACGTGCAAAATCCTTTGAACGTTTTCCATACAGAGGATCATTGACAATAGGGAATCCCTTCCATGACAGATGCACACGGATCTGATGAGTACGACCTGTTTCCAGCACACAGCCAAACAGGGCATACGGCCGCTTTACGGCAAGACACTCCGCAAAGGTCACAGCATCCTTGCCGGTATCGGATACACGATAGGCGCCGTTGATATGTCTGTCACGGCCAAGCTTTGCCTTGATCGTCATCCTGTCTCCTGTTTTGGCAGAGCCGAAGGTAATGGCTTTGTAATGACGGCGGATCATCTTTTCTTCCAACTGATGATCAAACCAGGGCTGGAAGAAGGAAATGCGGGAATAGATGACAAGCCCTTCCGTATCACGGTCCAGACGATGAATCGGTCTGACATAGGAGTGGATATTATTGTCCAGCATATAGCGTGCTACCTGTGCATTCAGACACTCTCTGTCATCAGGATCACCATGAATGATGCATCCTGCTTCCTTATGCACGATTAAGAGGAACGCATCGCTGTAAATCACTTCGCAGGGAATATCGGCAGGGATCCAGTCCGGTTCTTCCTGTTCCAGCAGAATCGTCAATGTCTTTTCGCCAAGCACTTCATCTTCATTGTGCACAGGTACATCATCCAGGAGAACTCTGCGTTCATTCAGCATCAGATATCTGTTCTTCTTTGACTGCAGATACTTATCAAAGAACTGGCCTACGGTCGTCTTTGCATCGGCAGGGCCGGGGAACAGACGCAGTACGCTGTCTTTCAGTTCGTACTTCATCTTACGCTCTTTCAAGCACAGTAATGGATTCTACGTGCGGAGTATTGGGGAACAGGTCAAACGGAATGACGGTTCTGACCTGATAGTGATGCTTGAGTTCCTTGAGATTTCTTGCAAGTGTCGCAGGATTGCAGGAGATATAGACAATACGCTTGATATCACTTTCGGCAATCACCTGCAGCATGGCATCATCCATGCCGCTTCTGGGCGGATCGGCAACCAGACAGTCTACCTTTTCTTCTGAGAGAATCTTTTTAAGACCTTCCGCAGCATCGGCACAGATGAACTTGGCATGATCAATGCCATTGATCTTTGCGTTTTCTGTGGCACTGCTTACGGCATCCTTGACGCTTTCGATCCCGATGATCTTCTTTGCCTTGTCCTTTGCCATCAGGGAAATGGCACCGACACCGGCATATGCTTCTACTAATGTATTGCATGTATCAATCTTATCTACAGCTGTACGGTACATCTTCTCTGCCTGCTCGATGTTGAGCTGGAAGAAAGCCTGCGGAGCAAGCTTGAGACGGATGCCGCCGATGGCAGCTTCCAGTGTATCCTGACCTGCCAGCTTGCGAATACGTGAGCCGAAGATCTGTACAGTACGTCTTTCTGTATTAATGGACTGAAATAAGCCTTCAACACCTTCTACCTTCATCAGTTCACTAACAAGACCCTCAGTAAGCTTGTCCTTGCCGGTAACAAGCGTCACCTGAGACTTTCCGGCAATGGTACGGATGACAAGGTATCTTAAGCCTTTCATTGTCTTCTGATCATAGGCACGAAGAGTGGAGCGGTCCAGCACTTCCAGAAGAGCAGTACGTACAGCCTCAAGCTCCTTGCTGTGAATGATGGAATGATCAATCGGATGGTAATGGTTGGTACCGGGTACATACATGCCCGTTGTCATATGACGGTCGCTCTCCTGTACAGGCAGTTTGCACTGGCTTCTGTAGCAGAAGATATTGTCAGCACCGCGGATGTCACGGACAAGACGGTTTCTGACATTGCCGTACTTATATAAAGCTTCTTCCAGCAGCAGCTTCTTGTATTTGAGCTGAGCTTCGTACTTCAGCAGCATCAGCGGACAGCCTTCCTCAATATAGTAGGGGGAAGCAGGGCGGATGCGTTCCTCGCTGGTATGAAGCAGCTTCTTCAGCTGCGCCTTGGCATAATTGCGCTTCTGATCTGTGATCTCGATCTCGGCCAGTTCTCCCGGCAGAACACCGTCACAGAATACGGGCTGGTGATCGACATAGCCGATGCCTTCACCGTTGATGCCCATTTTTACAAATTTAACTTTCATTTCCTTCTACACTCCCGGCATATATATGCCTATTTGCCTGCAAATGAAAAAAGTGATGCAGAGCGCTGTAATTATATATCATCGGTTTTCAGAAACAAATCAGAATAAGCGTAAATTATGCATACGAGCGAACCTTAAACTCATATTTTGTATTATGAACTTTATTGCATTAGTTTCGAATTCTTCAAG
>JAZUHS010000198.1:0-8005 GCA_045641845.1 Bulleidia sp.
ATGAAGAAGCGCTACGGCTTCATCTATGTTGACCGCAACAATGACGGTTCCGGTTCTCTGGAACGTTCCAAGAAGGATTCCTTCGCATGGTATAAGAAGGTCATCGCTTCCAACGGCGAAGAATTATAAGTCACACGAGGATACCGAAAGGTATCCTTTTTTCATGCCCGAAAAGAAAAGGAGCTTTCGCTCCCTTACTTCTCGATAATATTCATAAATGCTTTGGCAAAGCCGTCATTGTCAATATGATCACTGACCACAACCGCAGCAGCTTTCACTGATTCCATTGCATTACCTACCGCAATGGATAATCCTGCTTCACTGAACATGGAAAGATCATTTTCAGCATCACCGATGGCAATGACTTCTTCTTTTGTTATGCCAAGCGCACTGCATACTGCCCGGATACCGAAGCTTTTACCGCAGCGATCAGAAAAAGCATCTACTGCATAATCATTCCAGCGCACCCACTTCACATGCTTCATACGTCCAAGCATGTCATCGACGATATCTTTCGGTCCCCACGGCACAAACATATACAAAGGTGATCTGCCAACTTCTTCGATATCTACGATAGGATCAGGATCTGTATGAATATTCGATAAACCCTGAATCAGTTCTTCGGAAAGCATGTTGTTGTACATGCGATCCTTTTCCATGAACTGCACGGCGAATGGTGTTTCTTTGACAGTATTTACAAGAATCTCAAGGTCCCCATCGGTAATCGGAGCTGCGTAAAGCACTTCCTCGCCTTTCAGACATAGCGCCCCATTCAGTGTAACCCAGCCATCCGGATCAAATCCTTCCAGATTCATCTTCTTCAGTTCTTCTGTATGTCTTCCAGTGCATCCCCATACCTGGATACCTTGCGCCTGCAGTTTCTTTACAGTTTCAATAGCAGAGGCAGGTATGCTGTTGGTTGTATGTGACAGCAATGTGCCGTCGATATCAGTAAATAGAATTCTGTACATGATGATAGTTTAACATACATATATGCCAACAGAAATAGTCATGACCTCATCAGCCATGACTCATTTATACTGCTGAATTATCCAAGCTTTTTCTTCCTGGGATTCTTGTATTCCTTTTTCATCTTATCAATCGGATGAATCGCAGAAATCCTCTGTTCTTCAAACACAGTCTGATCCAGTTCTATGAGTTTATTCACTCGCATGTATCTGTAGTTATGGCTGTCTTTTTTACTTGCAGTATCCCATGCCTTTTTTCCCGGACCGTTGTAAACCTCATAGATGCGTCCATCACTGCACAGATACAGAACGATCAGATACTGCGGCAGATGAGAAATGACAATATTATCCTGCTGTGTGATCTTAATCTGAACACACCTGTCTTTCCATATTCCGTCATGATCTTTGGATGAAGCAGGAAGAAGCTGTATTCCATAGTGGTATGCAGCTACAACTTCACCAATACTGCCAACCAGATGACCGTCAAGGGTGAAATTTCTTCCGGGAAAGGTCTTCTCCAGGTCTCTGACAATGCCGATCAGTTCCCTAACCTTAGCAGGTATGTTTTTGATATCATCTTCCGAATAATTGTTGTATTCCATCTTTTAACCCCGGCAATAATGATCTTAAAAATTCCGTCTTAGTTAAATACTGAAGATCCTAAGACCATGATGTACGATGCGGACTAAGCCTTCTTCAGTACTGCTGTCCAGTTCTTTCCGGTGTCGATATGGTGAACTCCCATGAAGTTATCCATATTCAGATCCAGTGAAAGATACAGAGAAGAACCGCAGTAAAGAATCGGTTCACTCTGTTCGACAAAGCCGAAGGACTTATGGAACAGTACTCTTTCGTGATATCTGGAGATCCCCTTGCAGAAGAGTTCTACATCTACATAATCCCCTTCGACAAATCCGCAGTTCTTCCACTCAGTATTGAGAATATTGAACTGGATACCGCCGAAGTGCTTAAGTCCGGTCATGATATAGCCTTCGCAATATCCGTCCTTCAGTACCGGTGCCATAGAGTACTCTTCACACTCAATGACATCCTCTACAGGATATTCCGGACCGACTTCCTCAAATGTAATCTTTCCTGAAGCAAGCAATGCTCCGCAATAGCCGAAGAGATCTCTGCCATGGAAGACACCGACTTCTTCTCTGGCATTATATCTGTTTCGTGTTTCATCAATCTCACGGATTGCTGCAATACCGGGATTATGCTTCATATGTGTTAAGGAACCATTATCCGGGGTAACAACATATGTACCATCCTTCAGTAATGCTACTGAAGCCTTACGGTCTGTACCTACACCGGGATCAACTACGGAAACAATGACTGTTCCCTTAGGCCAGTAAGGCTCACAGGTATTCAGTGATAATGATGCTTCCCAGGGATCAAAGCTTTTGATGTCATGACATAAGTCCTGAATATCGAGTTCAGGATCTACGATCTTGATGACACCTTTCATTGACGCTACTGCACTCCATGTATTGGAAAAATCTGTCTGTAATAATACTACCGGTTTCATACTATACCTCCATCAGTTCCTTCAATGCTTCATAATATACCGCAAGAGCTTCAACGCAGTCACGGATCAGAATGCTTTCATTGCGCTGGTGCGCCAGCTTTTCACTTCTTTCTGCGACAGGTCCGAAGTTCACACAGTGACCAAATACCTTGCTGTAGGAAACACCGCCAGATATCTCTGTACCGCAGGGTTCATGCAGAGCCTTCTCATAGCCCTTCTTCAGTGCCCTGATATACGGATCATCTTCTTCTACCAATGTAGCCGGATCATCATATGGCAGCTGTACATCATAGTTTGGATAATGAGACTTGAAGATCTCATGCAGTGTATCGGATGTGACTCCGTAAGGATAACGGCAGTCGACCATTGCATAGATACTTCCATCCTTGATGGTAATTACACCGGGATTGATGGTTAATCTTCCCATCGGTGCAATATCAAAGATAAGATCACAGCCTTCACCATACATACCTGCAGATAATGCATACAGCTGCTTCAGATCCTCTTCTCCTGTTAATTCTGCCAATAACTTAAGCAGATCTGTTGTTGCGGAATGACCTGCTTCCGGTGTACTTGCATGCGCAGGTGCGCCGATGGTTCTGATGACTGTCAGTTCATTCTCAGCCGTAACACTGCCCTTAATGCTGTACAGGGCCATCAGACGCTCTGCATCTTCTCTTTTTACCTTCTTAACTGAAGCACATGCTTCAGGTGATACAACATTAGGCTGCACACCTGCATGCATGGATACGACATTGCCAGTATACTGCTTAGCCATTGTCCACATGCATGCACCCTTTTCACCGATGGTAATAGGAAAGCGTCCATCGGGTGTAAAGGCAAAGGACGGAAGACCTGCACACTTTACATAGTGACGCATGTCATCCATGGTACGTTCTTCATCTGTACCAAGCACAATACGCATTTCCTTGGTAAAGGGAATGCCTTCATCCTTTAACATCTTCAAAGCAAGATATGTCAGCCATACACCTGACTTCATATCCTGAGAACCGCGGGCTATGATTCTATCATCTTTGACTGTCGGCACAAACGGACCGTACTCCCAGCCGTCTCCGGGAGATACGACATCCAGATGTGAGACAATGTCTACTCTTTCTCCGCTTCCGTATGAAGCAGATAAAGCTATATTGTCATAGACCTTTACATCAAAGCCATCCTGTTTGAGTACATCCTTCATGAAACAAAGGGCATCATTGACTGATACCCCATATGGATGTTCTTTGTCTGCTGTTGTTTCATCGTAAACAGATGGAATCGACAGCAGCTTCAGGAATCGGTTCTGATGTTCCAGCCAGACTTTCTCAAATCTCAGTGAATCCAGGGACACCATACCTGATAAGGTGACGGCTTTACAAATCTCAGTACAACCAGAACAATGAAGAGAATCCACAGTGCAATGTAGAAGATCTTCATCTTCTTATCATTCTCTGTTTCTTCATGTTCGGAATAGTATGTACGCTTCTTACCCTTGCCGAAACCACGCAGATCCATGGCATTGGCGATATTGCCTACACGGTCAAAGCTGGTGATGATTAACGGTACCAGAATCAGAACGTTCTGCTTGAGACGTTCAAAGATACCAGTCTTCTTGGAATCCAGTTCCAGACCTCTTGCCTGCATGGAAATCTTGATGTTCTGGAAGTCACGCAGGATATCAGGAATATAACGGAAAGCAATGGAGACAATCATGCATACCTTGTAGGGAATTTTGTTATTGTAAAGACCAGCCGCAAGTTCACTGGGTGTAATCGCCTGAATGAATGTCAGAGCCGCAAGGAATGTAGCCATGAGCTTCAGGAAACGTACCAGGAAGTACCACAGGGTTTCACTTGTAACAATATACTTGCTTGTAAAGGCAAACAGCACAGTAGAGCCGCCGCAGATGCTTGCGCCATAGTCAGGAGATACGACCCAGATTAATAACAGATTCAGGATATTGGAGATAATAACGAAACCTGTAACGACCTTAACGGAAGTCAGATTGCTCTTAAGGGATAACAAACCTGCAAGACACAGCAGGAATACCGGCAGGATAACACGGATATCCCATGTCGCAATCAGAATGAAGACAATCGCAAAGAACAGACGTACCTTGGTTGTACCTGTCAGACGATCCAGGAAAGTCTTACCCGGTGTCAGATTGATAAACAGACGGTTATCCATTTGCTCTTTCCTCTCTTTCCGCATCGATGAAGTAGTGGATGAAATGTTCAGGTTCAATACCGCAATGCTCTGCCAGTGTTACAAGAGACGTCTGCTTGAGATTTGCACGCTGAATGATGTCATCATTGGAAAGCACTCTGAATACAGTATCGTCCGCAATGCACTTGCCATCCGCAAATACAATCGCACGATCGGTATATTCAATCGCCAGATGCATATCATGTGTAATGAAGACAATCGTAATGTTGTAATTGCGGTTGAGTTCATCAATGAAGTTCATGATTTCGGTATAGCGCTTATAGTCCTGACCTGCTGTAGGTTCATCGAGAATGATGACTTCCGGCTGCAGTACAAGAATAGAGGCAATAGTAATACGCTTCTTCTGCCCATAGGAAAGTACAGACACCGGCCAGTTGCGCATTGCGTACAGACCGCACATCTTCAGTACAGCTTCTGTTCTTTCGTCGATCAAAGACTGCTCAGCACCATTCAGCTTCAGAGCCAGACCAATTTCATCACGGATCATATCCTTGACGATCATCTGATTCGGATTCTGCATGACATAGCCGATCATTCTGCCGATCTCACGAATGGATAAGGACATGTAGTTGTTTCCCTTGATCAGTACTTCACCCTTATTGGGACGGATAATGCCTGCAATCAGCTTGGCTGCAGTGGACTTGCCGGCACCGTTCTTTCCGACGATGGAGATCTTTTCGCCTCGGCAGATATCAAAGGAAACATCATCCAGGGCAAGTCGATCGCTGCTGTAGCCGAAGCTTACATGCTTGACTTCAACAATCTTTTCACCCTTTGTCTTAGGTGCAGAGAGTTCAACATTCTTATATGCTGCAACAACCTGATCCTTATAGGCATCATAGTCCAGCTCATTGATGTTATCGAGATGATCACCTTTATTGAACTTGATACCTGCATTCTTCAAAGCAGAGATATACAGAGGTTCTCTGATACCGTTTGCCTTGAGAATATCGGAAGACAGCAGTTCATCCGGAGTAGTATCCAGAGTGATGCGTCCGTCATTGACCAGAATGATTCTGTCGACATGACGGAACAGTACATCTTCCAGACGATGTTCGATAATGACGACTGTCTTATCGTGTTCCTTCTGAATTCTGTCAATCAGATCAATCGCTGTCATGCCCATAGCCGGATCCAATGCCGCCAGTGGTTCATCAAACAGGAGTGTTTCTACGTTGTTATGCATAATACCGCCAAGAGCTACCTTCTGCTTCTGTCCGCCGGACAGAGAGTAAGGGAGATGGCCTAAAAACTGGTCCATTCCTACATTCTTTGCGACTGTATCAACCTGTTCAAGCATGCTTTCACGGGGAACTGCTTCATTTTCCAAAGAAAAAGCAATATCCTCGCCGACACTCAGTCCTACGAACTGTGCATCAGAGTCCTGCAGAACAGTGCCTACATGACCCGAGATGGTGAAGATATTTGCTTCCTTTGTTTCAATTCCGGAAACTTTGCATGAACCCTTGATCTCACCTTCATAACTAAAAGGTATCAGACCATTGATACAGTTACCTAATGTAGATTTACCGCTTCCGGAAGGACCTAAGATCAGAACCTTCTCACCCTTATTGATTGTCAGATTGATATCAAAAAGCGTAGGTTCTGTCTGACTCTTATAACGGAATGTAAAATCCTTGAATTCGATAACCGGTGTGCTCATATGTGTTTTCCAAATATTGTTTTATGTTTTCTTCTTTTCTTATTCCTTGGACAGACCCTGGCCGCGTGCGTTTCTCTTAGCAAGAGCAAACATCACAGGCAGACCAACAGCGATCATTACAGTAGCATCAGAAACAATAGCAGCCCATGCCTGGATCCATGTAACTGTCAGTTCGGAAGAGTAGAACAGAACAGTCAGAACAGGAGTTACCAGACCAAAGCCGATACCAACGCCGATCACTGCAGTAATGCAGTAGATGATTGCGTGCTTGATGCTGAATACACCTTCGTCAATCTTTGCGCCATACAGAGGCAGAAGACCAATGAAGAAACCAGCTACAGCGTTTCCGAAGGACCAGTCAAACCAGAAACCCCAGCCGCCGATCAGGTCAGCGATTGTGTTGCCGATCAGACCTGTCAGAGCTGCCGGCAGCGGACCGAACAGAGCGCCTACAACAGGCAGAACGATATATGCGGATGTCAGAGATGTATTTGTTGTGACCTTGATGCCACCGTAGCACATCAGTACGCCGAACAGAGCGGAACCGATTGCGATGCCTACGATAGTCTTTGTATCCCACTTACCAAGCAGGATGGAACCGATAGACTTTTTCATTTCGAATATTCCTCCTTAAATGACTTATGTATAGTAGCACTGCAAAGCATAATTAGCTATTTGAAATTCGCTGAATTATGCGCAAAAACTACCTCAGTCCTTGATGAATCTGATCTTCCAGCCATTGCCTACGGAAATGTTGTAAGCCTTGGAGAAAGAACCCTGATTAATGGCCAGAGCCATACGATATACAGAATTCATATAGACAATGGGTGAACCTACATTAACGTAGGAGAAGCTGTGTGCATATGGAACATGGTTGCTGTAGACCATTGTATCATTGCGCAGAATCTCTACCTTTACCCAGTCACCGAACTTCAGACCTAAACGATTGAAGTCTTCCTTGGATACGGATGTCCATAAGGAGCCAAAGCGTACATCCAGAATATCAATCTGTCCGGTTACACTGTTTTCATCAATCTCCGTTGTATATGTATCGCAATATACAATCTGATCCAGAGAAAGCATAGGTCCTACTTCTTCAAAGCTGATCATGCCCGAGGCAAGTCTTGCCCCGGTGAAGGCATACACATCTCTGCCATGGAATGTGTAGGATGTTTCGGAATCCGCAAGACGATTGGTTGCTTCATCAATCTCTCGTAATTCAACAATCCCTGTTGTCTGGGCAATGTGTGTCAATGTGCCGTTGTTCGGTGTAACGATATAATGACCATCTGCTGTTTTAGCTACGACACTCAAGCGCTCACTGCCGACACCCGGGTCAACAACGGATACAAATACAGTACCTTTTGGCCAGTACTGACATGTCTGGAATAAACGATAACTGCCTTCAAAGATATTGAAGGGTGTGATGTCATGGGTCAGATCCTGAATCTTCAGTTCGGGATCAACACCATAAGCAACACCATACATTGCACTCACGGCACCATCCACAAGACCGAAGTCACTTTGAAATACCAGGAAATTCTTCATATGAAAATACTCCTTTATGAACATATGATATTACGATTCACTGAACTTTACTTATGCATATTTTGAATCTGT
>JAZUHS010000199.1:0-12349 GCA_045641845.1 Bulleidia sp.
TTCAAGTGTTGTCTTCCTAGACCGCTTGGCCTCCGACTTCAGGCAGCCAAGGAAGAATTCAGCCGCAAGACAACCGGCGGCTACTACTGCCCTGTTCCTGCGGATGCTGTTCTGAAGCCGATTGAAGACTGAATAAGCATAGAAAAAGAGATTGTGGACATGTACATGTTCGCAATCTCTTTTACTTTACTCTTCGAACGGTCTGATACGCAGAACAGCACCACAGGACTCGGCAATCTTCTTTGCCTCTTCCTGTTCTGCCGATGTTGTGACCTTGTCTACCACTGTCATTACTACCTTAGGTACATACTTTGTGCAGACAGCAGTAAACTTCAGCATAGCTTCATAAGAAGGCAGACCGAACTGCGGACGGCATAAGCGATTGTAGTCTTCGGCATTGTTGGCATTGAGACTGACAGATACACAGTCAATCTTTCCTTCCAGCATGGATGCTGTTTCTCTGCCATACAGCAGATCGGAAAGACCGTTGGTATTGATACGTGTCGGTACGGAATAATTCTGCTTGATCCATTCAGCCACCTGAAGCAGATCCTCCAGACGCTCCGTCGGTTCACCATAACCGCAGAAGACAACTTCATCCTTTTCTTCCAGATTCCATGCCTTCAGGGATTCGATTACTTCTTCCACAGAAGGTTCTCTGATCAGCCACAGCGGATCAGAGCCGTAGACTGTCGGTCCGTTCTGACGCAGACAGAAGGTGCATGCACAGTCACAGCGGTTTGTCATATTCACATATACTCCGTTCTTAACAGGATATGTAATTGTCATAGCTTTTGTTTCCATTACTTATCTCCTTCATATAGGACCTGCTAAGCATACCCCAAATGTATGCAAAAAGAAAAGCAGATCACTCTGCTTTTCTTGATAACTTACGTTATTCTTCTTCGGCTGTTGTATTGATCTGTCCGCTGACGTCACAGTTCTTAGGGGATACGAGCAGCACTTTATGTCCGATCTTCCGAATGGTACCATCCAGTGCATACACGACGCCTGTCAGAAAATCAATGGCGCGCTGTGCTTCATCTGTACGCATCTTGCGAACATTCATTACAGCAGCAGTACCATCAACCACTGCCTTCGCAATCGGTTCGCAGTCGCTGAATGCTGTGGGTTCATAGATGTGAATGTTCATGTTAATATCTGCCATATTGAAGATCTCCTTCCTCAGGTTAATGCATTTTCCTGTTCAAAGATTATTATACTAGCTTTTTTCAGCATAATTAAACAGCAAACATCATTTTGTGTGAAATAGATGCTATTCTGCATACTTTTCTGCTACGATGAATACAGCATACAGATCAGAAGGAGATAATATCATGATCAAAGGAAGAAAACTGGATCACATCGGCCTGGCGTGCACAGATCCGGAAGCAGATGCAGCATGGTACCAGGACATTCTCGGTTTCACTGAAATCGGCAAGTTCATGCATAAGGGCAGATATGTACACTTCATTCAGAACGGTACAACTGTCTATGAGATCTACCATGAAGCAGAAGCTGCCGGCAAGATCGACCACATAGCCTATGTATCCGAAGACATCGATAGTGACTATGCATTCTGTGTAGAACAGGGCTATAAGATCACAACCGAAGGCATTGAACAGATTGATGCATTCTGGGAACACGGCATTCGTTACTTCAAGATCGAAAGTCCGTGCGGCGAACAGGTAGAGTTCGTCATGAAAGTTAAAGCGTAATCCCACCTAACAGAAACGCTGTACTGATCGGCGGAACCGGTTCAGTACAGCTTTTTCAAATCATCAGATGAATCATCCACACCAGTACACAGTTGATCAGACCTGCAATTGCCAGCAGCGGCATGGTAAACAGATACGGCACGGGAATGCAGCGATAGAGCAGTTCCATAATCGCATTTTCTTCGGGAATACGATTGAAGAAGTAGTTGGCTTTATCGTTGGCACCGGTATATACCAGAATATAATTCAGAAGCAGGAATACAAAGGACATCTCTGCATACAGCTTGATCGCCGGTATGATATCCGCATATTCAGGAACATAGATCCGGGTACTTACCATCACTGCCGCAACTGTCAGAATCATATAGTGATACAGATAGAAAGCCCAGATTCGCGGAACAGTAATACTGTACTTCTCATAGCCTAACGGCGGAAACAGCAGCGCTGCGACAGGACAGACAGAACAGAAGACTGCAAAGCTCAGCAGCAGGCGGCTGGATAACAGCAGACCGGCAAAGCCGACAATGGCAATAACATTGCAGGGATAGAAGAGCAGTTCGTTCCAGACATTGATCTTCCCTTCCTGATAAGCTGCTTCGGCATATTCGCGATCAAACAGAAGCAGAAATCTGTAGATCAGCAGAAAAGCTGTCAGGCTCCCGGATAAATGCAGTACACTGCGCATTGCCCGTTCGGTTTCCATTGCCCCCAGTACTCTGCATAGTCCTGCAGTAAACAGCAGGGCAAAGAGTGCAACTGCTTTATATGTGCCGTTGAACGGCTGTATCACCCACTTATCGTTTTTCATCACTATAACCATATCGTACACGACGGTTATGTACAACCATGAAAGCAGAAAGGCACAGGATCTCTCCTGTGCCTGATGCATCTTTAGATCTTGAGACAGAGTTCGTAAGCAGACCAGATGCAGTACATCAGGTTGCTCGGATGATCCGCATCACCTAACAGATGAACATTTTCACCCTTGAGGGCTTCATAGAGACTTCTGTCAGATGTATAGCCTACAGATACAACTACAGTGTCCGCATCAATCGGCTTGACTCTGCGCTGTACACCCTGCAGAGACATGGAGATTGCACGGTCCTTGATGTTGGGCTGGTTGTATGTAGTAGTTTCTACATATGCCTTACCATCTTCATACTTCACTACTCTGGAGTTTGTCAGGATATCTACCTTGTAGTAATCCATCAGATCTCTCAGGCAGTTATAGTTCGCTGCAGCCAGACCTTCCACGTTCATGATTGTCGGCAATGCTTCAACGACAGTAACCTTCTTGTTCTTACGGGCCAGATCATATGCCAGTTCACAACCGGTCAGACCGCCGCCGACTACAACGACATTCTGATCCTGGATGTTCTGGTTTTCCAGTACATCGATGGCATAGCGGACATTGGGCTGATCGAAGCCTTCTGTATCCAGCTTTCTTTCCTTTGCGCCGGTAGCGACGATGACTTCATCGTAGCCTTCCTTATCTGCAGGTGTGAATTCTGTATTCAGCTTGACGTTGACGCCTGTATCAGTCATCTGCTTTTCGTACCACTTCAGCAGTCTTCTGTCGTCATCCTTGAAGTCAAACGCTGCCGCTGCGACAAATACACCGCCAAGACGATCTGTCTTTTCATACAGATCAACAGTATGGCCTCTTAATGCCGCAACACGTGCAGCTTCCATACCGGCAATACCACCGCCGACTACGGCGATCTTCTTTACTGTCTCTGCCTTTTCGATGTTGTAGTGGTTTTCCATACCGCAGCGAGGGTTCAGAGCACAGGAGATATCCTTTGTACCGAATGTCTTGAAGTCAATCTGGAAGATTCTTGCCAGACAGCCGAAATGACAGGAGATGCAGGGACGTACATCGTCCAGTCTGCCTTCCTTGAACTTGTTGCCAAGATCAGGATCTGCTAAGAGCGGTCTGCCCATGCCCATCATGTCAACTCTGCCTTCACCGATCGCCTTATCTGCCAGTTCCGGATCATCGAATCTGCCGCCGCAGATAACAGGGATATTGATTTCCTTGCGGATCATGGCAACATCATCAAGGTTCAGTGCCTTAGGCATGTAGACAGGCGGATGCGGCCAGTACCATGCATCGTAAGTACCATTATCGCAATCGAGCATATCGTAGCCGGCCTTTTCCAGAATCTTTACAACTTCCTTTGATTCATCATAGTCACGACCAAATTCCGTGAATTCTTCACCGGGTACAGCGCCTCTGTTGAATGCCTTTGTATAAGACTTAACAGAATATCTTACAGATACAGGGAAGTCCTCACCGCAGACTCTCTTGATTTCCTGCACAATTTCCACAGGGAAACGCAGACGGTTTTCCAGAGAACCGCCGTATTCATCCGTTCTCTGGTTATAAGCAGAGATGGTGAACTGGTCGAGCAGATAGCCTTCATGTACAGCGTGGATTTCAACACCATCAATGCCTGCATCTTTCGCTGCCTTGGCACCGATACCGAACCACTTAACATAATTGTGGATTTCTTCTACTGTCATTTCTCTCTGCACACCACGGGGATCCCATACGTTGGGAGTTGCGGAAGGTGCAGGGTCACCCGGAGAACCGGATCTGCCGGACAGAGCGGAAATCATGATGAATACTTTGGATCCGTACTTATGAACACCATCAGCGAGATACTTCATGTTTTCTACATAAGTATCCACATTGTTCATAATGGAAGGAAGATGACCTCCCGGCGGCAGCGGTACAAGACCTGTAATAATCAGACCTGTTCCGCCCTTGGCACGTTCGATGTAGTAGTCAGCACCATCTTTGGTGTAGCTGCCATCGGGGTTCATCATACGAGGTGAAAAGACACCCATGGGGAGCAGTGCAATACGATTGGGCACTTCACATGTACCAATACGTACCGGGGAGAATAAATTATCATATGTCATAAAGTGTTCTCCTTTCTGTCTTAAGACAAATACACTTCATTGATAGAGTTATTATAAAACCTTATCTTTTTTAACTTCGTGAAAATACGTTGAAATCTCGCTGTGCATTATCGTTCTCATCAAAAACAGTTTTGCTATAATATTCGCATTATGGAAATGAAAGTTACATTCTCACTGTTTTTAATCAGTATGATCCTCTCACTGATCATCGGCATATCCATGGTATATCCCCTGCTGATCGGTTTCTTCCTGTTCTCATGGCTGGCCATGAAACGAGGCTTCAGTACTGCTGATATCATCGACATGATCCGGCGCAGTCTCCATGACTCCTTCATTGTCATCGGTATTCTGCTTCTGATCGGATGTCTGACGGGTCTGTGGCGAGCAAGCGGTACCATCGCCTACTTCGTATCGTTAGGCGTATCGCTCATCCCGCCTTCCGTCTTCATCCTGGCCGCTTTCCTGCTTACGACCATCATGTCGTTTGCCTTAGGTACCAGCTTCGGTGTTACCGCTACCGCCGGTGTCATCCTGATGAGTATTGCCCGTGCCGGCAATGTGAATACGATCCTGACGGCAGGTGCGATCTTCTCCGGTGTCTATGTCGGCGACCGTGGTTCCCCTGCGGCTTCTTCCGGCAATCTGGTTGCTGTGTTAACGCATACGGATATGCGTGATAACGTACGCATCATGTTCAAGAGCAGTGTGATTCCGCTGCTGTTATGCATGGTGCTGTATACGATTCTGTCCTTTGTTTCACCGATGCAGCAGGCAGATACAGCCGTGCTGAAGCGGCTGTCCGACACCTTCCATCTGACATGGCAGTGTCTGATTCCGGCAGTGATCATGATCATCCTTCCCTTTGCGAAAGTATCCATTCGCACATCCATGATCATCTCCATTATTGTTTCTCTGTTTGTTACTGTCACAACCCAGAACCTGCCCTTAGCAGAGTGTCTGCGTATTATGTGCATGGGCTACACCCCTGCAGATCCTTCTCTTGCATCAATGCTGGCAGGCGGCGGTATTGCCTCCATGGCTGAAGTATGTGTGATTCTGTTTATCTCCGGTACCTATGGTGAAATCTTCAAGGCCACAAAGCTTCTCGATGGTCTGATGGACCAGTTCCGTAAGATCTCCGGCAAGATCGGCAGATTCCCCTTCGTCTTCATGCTTTCCGTTGTCATCTGCGGTATGTTCTGCAATCAGACCATCGGCATTATCATGCAGAACCAGCTGACTTCCGGTTTATATACGGATGACGAAAAGAGTCTGCGTATGCTGGAGATCGAAGACTCCGTCGTTCTGACTGCAGGACTTGTCCCCTGGTGCATCGCCTGCTCAGTCCCGCTGGCCATGCTTGGCGAAGGCTTTGCAGCCCTGCCCTTTGCCTTCTACCTGTATCTGGTCCCGCTGTGTCATTTCCTCAAAGGACTCAGAAAGAAAAACGTATAAACATTCGAAAAAGCTGTGCATCACACCTCTCGCTCCTGTTCGAGAGGTTTTTATTCCTGGAAAATGATTTCTGTTGCCAGGGAATCGTATTATGACCACATCAGCACTCTTCCTTTTGTTCTAAAGTGACTTCGACACTCTCTATAGAGCTTAAGATGAGTGCTTTTTACTTTCCGTAAGAAGAAAAAAGACCGGAGTCGGGATGATACCCAGCTCCGGTCAATTGACTAACCTTAAGCAGTGATTTGAAATCAGACGTTATGAACATCCAGCTGAGGGAACGGAATGTCAATATCAAGATCATTAAACAGAACGAGAATATCACGGTTCAGAGCTCGGCGTGCAGGGAAGAAGAAGTCTTCCTTACAGTCGACAGAGAAACGCAGTACAACTGCACTGTCATCCAGTTCCTGTACCCCAAGATACTTCGGAGCAGCTGTCCACAGATGCTTATTAGCTTCATAGAGTCCTGCAAGTTTCGGCAGGAACTTTCTTTCTACTTCACGGATATCCGCATCGTAAGTAATGCCGATGTCACATGTAACAATGGACAGGTTCTGTGAACGGTTCTGGATATTACGGATGTCGGAGTTATTGACTACCTTGAAGTTACCGCCGGCGTCTTCAATTGTTGTTGTACGAATACCGATCTTACGTACAGTACCGCGGAAATCATCCAGGACAATGACATCGTCCACATTATAGTTACCTTCGAAGATGATGAAGATACCGGTTACCATATCTTCAATCAAAGACTGTGCTCCGAAACCGATGATTAATGTCAGAACACCCAGGGAAGCAAAGATCGCACCCAGATTCACACCCATCACACTCAGTGTCCAGACCACACCGATCAGTACAGAAGCGTACTTGACAATGCTTGCTGTTAAGCCGATGACTGTTCTTGTACGTGCCTTCTTGGCAGTAATGCAGTTCAGGATCATTTCCACAATGGAAGCGACCAGCCAGCAGATTACAATAACTGCCAGAGCAGGAATCAATGTTGCAACGGAGAAAATACCGGTATTGCCGCCCAGTACTTCCGAGATGTGGGTTGACAGCTGTGCCTTTACAGCACCGAGTGTTCCTTCTGAGAACGGGAGAAATCCCGGGTTCAGAAGAACAATCAGAGCCACTGCCAGAATCGCGATTTTAATCATTTTCTTTGAATTCATACTTACTCCTCTTTTCTGTATCTTCCTTCAATATCCATTCTTGCTTAAGGTATCCGGAAATTCCGGATTCTTTTCTTTCTCAGGAAACTGTATATACCAGTTCCATTTCCAGCGTATCTTCTGTATTGTCCTGACGTGTATAAGGAACCTTGACATAAACTGTGTATTCCTCTCCATACGTCGGGTAGAAGCTGTCAATATGCAGATAGAGACTCGGCTCATAAAGATCTGCATAGCCCATCACCTTTTCGCCCTCATCATTTACAACCCAGACTTCTGCCTTATCCTGATGGATCGTAACAGGACTGTTAGGTGATGTCTGCTGCAGAGTCACATCGGCGAAGAAGCCATACTCACCAGGCCTTTGAGCACCATAGAATCTGCCATCATTGACTGTATATACAAGACCATCCTTCACTGCCGGTGCAGTAAAGTCATATCTTTCACTCGTATATCCTGTACTGCCATCTTCACGGATATAGATCAGTTCAACCCATGCAGTATAGGTATTTCCTTCTGTCAGTATCAGACCTTCCAGCTTGAGTTCATAACCTTCATCACACGGCTCACCGGCTGCTGTAACCCTGCCCTGATCATCCGTAATCCGGATCATAGGATATTTTGAATCCACTGTGATCGGAGCCTTCGTATCGGATTCAACGGCAATCACGACATCATAGGAGTAGCCATCCGGTGTAACCCCGGCTTTCACTTCATCTTTAACCCTTACAATCTCTGCAACTGCCTGCTTTTCCGGTGCTGTGAAGGTGAATACAGCTTCCGCTGCATCTTCACTGCCGTCTTCTCTTCCATACGGAATATATGCATGCATTTCGTATGTCTTACCCGGTGTCATAGTTCTGCGGCTCCAGCTTACAGAATATGTACCATCATCATTGATCGTTACATCACTGCACTCTTCAGATGTATAGTCATCAACCAGTACAAAGCTGGCATACTTATCATTGACCTGAACCTTTGCCTTTGTATCTGTAACAACCCTCAGCACTGTCGTATATCCATAAGAACCATATGAAGTACCCGGCGTCACTTCATCCTGAACCTTGATAATTCGTGCAACTGCCTGCTTTTCCGGTGCTGTGAAGGTGAATACTGCTTCAGCAGTATCTTCACTGCCATCTTCTCTTGTATAAGCAACTGTTACTGTCACATCATAGTTTTCATAAGGATTCAGAGACAAAGATTCAAAATTCATCGTAAAGCTTCCCAGTTCCGTTTCTGTAAGAGATGTCTGAATCTCATTACCCTTAGCATCAATCAGAACTGCACTGGATTCTTTCGGATTCACAGTGATGATGCTCTTATTATCCGCATATGCATAGATCACTGCAGAATATGCATAGCTGTCGTAGGTCGTTCCGGCACGAACCTGCTCATCCACCTTTGTAATCACTGCTGCCGCAAGCTTCTCCGGAGCAGTAAATGTGAAGGTCTTTTCTGCAGTTCCTTCACTGCCATCCTCACCTGTATACGGCATTGAAATGTGAACTTCATAGTTTTCATACGGCTGTAATGACAGATCATCTACATTCACGTAGTAGGTTCCGCTCTTATTCATGTAAACCTCTCCGTGAACATCTGAACCATTCGCGTCTGTAATGACAGCGATTGAACGCTTCGGTATTGCATATACCGGAACCTGTGTATCGGAGATCAGATCTACTTCCGCTGTATAACGGTAGGAATCATAATCTGTTCCCGCTTCAATTTCTTCATTGAGCAGTGCAATCTCAGCAACAGCCAGCTTTTCACATGCAGTGAAATTCAGCTTCTCTGCTGCCATATCTTCACTTTCATCTTCTCTTGCGTACTCAACTGAAACAGTTACGGTATAACCCTGTTCAGGTGTCAGTGACAGACCGCTGAAGTATAGTTCATAGGTTCCGTCATTCTTCTCACTGATCTTGGCATATCTTGCTTTTCCGTTATCGTCGAACAGCTGTGCCCTCATCGTACCGGTATATACCGTAATCGGCTGCTGATTGTCCGCAGATACGGAAATCACTGCGCGGTAATCATAGGAATCATAATCCGTACCCGGGATTACCTCATCTTCGATGGTTTCAATATACGCAACCGCCAGCTTTTCCGGTGCTGTGAAGCGGAGTACCGCTTCTGCTGTATCCTTACTGCCATCTTCTCTTTCATACGGAACTGTGACATTCGCATCGTAAGTCTTTCCGGGTGTCAATGTCATCATATCAAAGAAGAGATCAAAGGCTCCTTCATCCATCGGTTCTATACCTGCGATCACTTCTTCGCCTGTATCATCCGTTACCGCTGCATGAATCTCAGCATCATCCACCGTAACCGGAATATCCGTATCGGTTGTAATCATAATTTCAGCAACATACGAGTACTCATCATAAGAAGTACCAGGTGTGACTCTGTCCCATACAAGTTCAATTGATGCAGTTGTCTTCGGAGCCTGTGCTGTAAAGGCCCAGGTTACCTCTGCTGTATCCGTTGTACCATCGGCACGTGTATACGGCATTGTCATGGTCACTTCATATTCCTGACCTTCCTTTACAGTCAGATCTTTGAAGCTTACACCAAAGTGATGATCACCCATCTCTGCAATCGAAGCATATACCGTTTCGCCGCGATCATCCGTAACCACAGCAGATGCGTTCTTCACATCCATGTTTACTTCATCCTGTGTATCTGTATATGCAGAAACCTGTGCAGTATAACCATATCCTGCACCGACAGTGCCGGGATTATGTTTATCACTTGTCATAGTCAGGTTCAGAACCGGCTGCTTCTGTACAGCAGTGAATTCAGTCTCTGTACTTGCAGTTCCCTTATAACCGCCCGCATCCACATACGGAACTTCAATTTTCACGACATAGTCCTGTCCCGGTGTTAATGTCAGGCCATCAAAAGTCACTTCATAAGTATGATCCTGCTTCTGTCGTACTGTACCGATCTTCAGACCGTTATCATCATTCATTGAAGCAAGAATCTGTCCTGCATTTACAGTCACATCATTCTTTGTATCCGCCTCAACAGCGACTTCTACGGTATAGCCATAGGAGCTGTAATCCTTACCTGCAGTCAGCTTTTCATTATCCGTAACAGCAGTCACAACTGCCTGCTTTTCTGTTGCGATAAATGTGAATGATTCAGACGCTGTATCTTCACTGCCGTCTTCTCTTGTGTAAGGTACTTCAACACTAACTGTATAGCTCTGATCAGGAGTCAATGTCAGCCATTCGAAGAACAGATCGTAGCTTCCTTCATCGCCAGGCTCTACACCGGCAATGTGTTCTCTACCTGTATCATCAACTACAACAGCTCTTACACCATTGTCATTTGTAGTAATTGCAGCACCTGTATCAGTGCTTACAGAGATACTTGCTCTATACTCATATGCATCATATGTTGTACCGACAAGCAGGTAATCATTTGTCTTTGTGATTGATGCGACTGCCAGCTTTTCACTTGCAGTGAATGTGAAGCTTGTTGTTGCAGTATCACCCGAGCCATCTTCACGTGTATAAGGTACAGTGACATTTACTGTATATTCTTCACCTGCGGTTAAGCTCAGTCCTGTGAAATCAAGGTAATAGACCGGATACTTACCTGCAATGACCGCAGTCTTTGTACCGATATTGTCAGACAGCTGTGCTGTCACCTTAGCTGTATCTACAGTTACTTCAGCCTGATTATCTGTCATAACTGCTACTTCAGCTGTGTACTGGTATGCATTCGCTGATGTTCCGGCAGTCAGATGATCTGTCACTTTTTCTACAGATGCAATTGCCTGCTTTTCTACAGCTGTAAATGTGAAGCTTGTAGATGCAGTACTGTTATTTCCAGCTTTATCACTATACGGAACCGTCACAGATACAGTGTAGGTCTGGTTCGGTACCAATGTAAGTCCGGTGAAGTTCAGTACAAATGTATTGTTATCATGCGCTGTGACTTCCGCTCTGCCGATTGTATCTGCACCATCCATTACAACTGCTGTAATCTTCGCAGCATCGACTGTTACGATTTCAGAAGTATCCGCAGTAACTGCAATCTCTGCAGTGTAATCGTAAGAGTCATATGCTGTACCAATAGTCAGTACATCACTTGTCTTTGTGACTGAAGCGACTGCCTGCTTTTCTGTTGCTGTGAATGTAAAGCTTGTCTTTGCAGTATCTTCACTGCCATCTTCTCTTGCATAAGGAACTTCAACACTTACTGTATAGCTCTTACCGGGAGTTAATGTCAGTCCATCGAAGAACAGATCGTAGCTTCCTTCATCGCCAGGTTCTACACCTGCAATGTGTTCTTCACCTCTGTCATCGACTACAACAGCTCTTACACCATTGTCATTTGTAGTAATTGCAGCACCTGTATCACTGCTTACAGCAATGCCTGCTCTGTATTCATATGCATCATATGTTGTACCGGCAAGCAGATCATCGTTTGTCTTCGCGATGGAAGCGACTGCCTGCTTTTCTGTTGCTGTGAATGTAAAGCTTGTTTCTGCAGTATCTTCACTGCCGTCTTCTCTTGCATAAGTCACTTCCACATTTACTGTGTAGTTCTTACCAGGAGTTAATGTCAGACCATCGAAGAACAGATCGTAGTTACCTTCTTCATCAGGTTCTACACCTGCAAGATGCTCTTTACCTGTATCATCTGTCACGACAGCTCTTACACTCTTATCATCTGCTGTAATCTCTGCACTTGTATCACTGCTTACAGCAATACCTGCTCTGTAATCATAAGAGTCATATGTTGTGCCGACTGTCAGATCATCATATGTCTTTGTAATGGAGGCAACTGCCTGCTTCTCTGTTGCTGTGAATGTGAAGCTTGTTGTAGCTGTATCACTAGTGCCATCTTTTCTTGTATAAGGCATACGTACACTGACTGTGTAACCTCTGCCTGCTGTTAATGTCAGATTTGCGAAAACAAGCTGGTAAACAGGATACTTACCGCTGACATTTGCACGCATCGCACTGCCTGTATCATCGTAGACCAGTGCTTCCATCTGTTCCGGATCTGCGGCTACTTCAGCCTTGTTATCTGTTTCCAGAGTTACTTCCGCAATGT
>JAZUHS010000200.1:0-2954 GCA_045641845.1 Bulleidia sp.
ATAGCATGGTATAAGCAAAATCTATGGAAATCTTAAGGCTTGCAAATAAAGTTTAAGCGTGTATATTTAACTACGGTACAGTCACTGTACAGAAATTGACCGCCCTGAAAAGAGGGCTGTGGCTACACGGACGGCCGGGTCAAATGCCGAAGACTTGTCGAAGAGACAAGAACCGTATTTAGTGGAATACGGAAGGGTGTTCACCCTTATTGATTGAGTTAAAAGCTCAGTTTTGTAAAGTATGCAGCATATGCCTTATGAAATGGTCAATAAGAAGCGATTTCTGATACAGAAAGGACTTGTATAGGATTATAAGCAAGACGGGTATGTGCGCATATATCCGTCTTTTTTGTATGTGAGTAAGGAGACTAAAGCTATGGAATGGAAAGAACAGAGACGTGCTCCGGTATACGAAGCACTGGAGGCATTCAAGAAGAAGCGTGTTGTTCCCTTTGATGTTCCCGGACATAAAAGAGGGCGCGGCAATCCTGAACTGGTCGCACTGCTTGGGGAGAAGTGTGTCGGTCTGGATGTCAACTCCATGAAGCCTCTCGACAACCTGTGTCATCCCGTCAGTGTCATCAAGGAAGCTGAGGAACTGGCCGCGGATGCATTTCATGCGGAACATGCATTCCTGATGGTAGGAGGTACTACTTCTGCTGTACAGAGCATGGTTCTTTCTACCTGCAAGCCCGGTGATGAAATCATTCTTCCCCGCAATGTCCACAAGAGCGTGATCAATGCTCTGGTATTATGCGGTGCGATTCCGGTTTATGTTGAACCTGAATCCGAGAAAAGAGTCGGTATTGCTCTGGGCATCAGACCTGAAGTCATTGAAGAAGCGATTGCCAAGCATCCCAATGCCGTGGCAGTGCTTATGAATAATCCTACCTATTACGGTATCTGTTCCGATCTGAGAAAGATTACGGAGATTGCGCACGCCCATGGCATGAAGATGCTGTGCGATGAAGCTCACGGTACACATTTCTACTTCGGTGAGAATCTGCCCGTGAATGCAATGGAAGTCGGTGCCGATATGGCTGCGATCTCCATGCATAAGTCCGGCGGTTCCTTGACACAGAGCTCACTGCTGTTAACAAACAACGGCATGAATGCCGACTATGTCCGTCAGATTATCAATCTGACGCAGACAACCAGTGCCTCCTATCTTCTGATTTCCTCTCTGGACATTACCAGAAGAAATCTCGCCTTAAGAGGCAAGGAAGCTTTTGCCAAGGTGGTGGAAATGGCGGAATATGCGCGCAAGGAAATCAATGCGATCGGCGGCTATTATGCATATGGCAGAGAACTGTGCGATGGCGGCAGCATCTACGACTTTGATGTAACAAAGCTTTCCATCTATACACAGGGCATCGGTCTGACCGGCATTGAAGTCTATGACCTGCTTCGTGATGAATATGATATTCAGATCGAGTTCGGTGATATCGGCAACATTCTGGCCTATATCTCCATCGGTGACCGCATCCGTGACATTGAACGTCTGGTCAATGCCTTGGCGGATATCAAGCGTCTGTATGGACGTGAAGAACTGCCGGCATTCAGTGAGGAATACATCTCTCCGGAAGTTGCGATCTCTCCTCAGCAGGCCTTCTACATGGAAAAGAAGCTGGTTCCGATCAGGGAAACAGCAGGGGAAATCTGCGGAGAATTCATCATGTGCTATCCTCCCGGAATTCCGATTCTCGCTCCGGGTGAACGCATTACCCAGGAGATCATTGAATACATTATCTATGCAAAGGAAAAGGGCTGCTCTCTGCAGGGTACGGAAGATATCAATGCCGAGAAGCTGAATATTCTGATCAACCCTTACGGTAAGTAATATGGCGGAGGAAATGAATATGGAACTCTGGTTTTCCGAGTATCACACAAATAACGTCAAGATCGCTGTGCGTGCGGATCATCAGATCTACTCCGGCGAGAGTGACTACCAGCGTCTGGATGTCATTCAGACGGTAGAGTTCGGCAAGATGGTGGTGTCTGACGGCAGTATCGTCTTTACTGAAGCCGATGAATTCGTCTATGACGAAATGGTTACACATGTGCCGATGGCTGTGCATCCCCATGTAAAGAAAGTGCTGATCTTCGGCGGTGCCGATGGCGGTGTTGCGACATGCTTTGCCAAGTATCCCGAGATTGAATGCATTGATCTGGTACAGCCGGATGAGATGGCAGTGGAAGTATGCAAGAAGTATTTCCCGGAACATTCTGCCGGTCTCAATGATCCCCGTGTACATATCTATTATCAGGACGGTCTGCACTTCCTGCGTCATGTGCAGGATGAATATGACATCATCGTCAATGACTCCACCAATCCCTTCGGTCATGAAGAGGGACTGTTTACAAGAGAGTTCTACGGTTCCTGCTATAAGGCACTGAAGGAAGATGGCATCATGGTCTACCAGCACGGTTCTCCTTTCTATGACGAAGATGAAGAGGCATGCCGTTCCATGCACCGCAAGGTCGTACGTACCTTCCCGGTCAGCCGTGTCTATCAGGCTCACATTGCTACATGTCCCGCCGGCTACTGGCTGTTTGGCTTTGCGTCTAAGAAATATCATCCGATCAAGGATCTTGATGCTGCGAAATGGAAAGCAAGAAAGATCAAGACCGAATACTATACAACAAACCTGCATGTCGGCGCGTTTATGCTGCCGAAGTATGTAGAAGAACTGCTTGAAGAGGAGGAAAGATAAATGTCAAGAGTTATGATTATCGGCTGCGGCGGTGTAGCGTCCGTAGCAATTCACAAGTGCTGCATGCTGCCGGAAGTGTTCAGCGAGATTATGATTGCCAGCAGAACCGTATCCAAGTGCGATGCTCTTAAGGCTAAACTGCAGCCTACAACAAAGACTGTCATTACTACTGCTAAGGTGGATGCTGACAATGTGGATGAACTGGTAGCTTTAATCAATGAATACAAGCCTGATGCAGTA
>JAZUHS010000201.1:0-12338 GCA_045641845.1 Bulleidia sp.
GAAGCTGATCGGCGGCAGCGGTATTTCTGAAGCAACTTACGCCTATGGTGCTCAGTATTTCCGTATTCAGATGTGGGGCTTTGTGCCGCTATGCTTAACCTTTACGTTTACTGCTGTACTGCGTGGTACCGGTGAAACAAGACTGCCTTTGATCTATAACACCATGGCTAATGTGGTGAATCTGTTCTTCAACTATCTGCTTATCTACGGTAAGTTCGGCTTCCCGCGTATGGAAGTTGTCGGTGCATCTTTGGCAACTGTCATCGGTCAGACCTGTGCCTTCGTCTTTGCCTTAGCCATTGTTCTGGATAAGAAGCGCTATCTGTATCTGAATCTGAAAGAGAAGATCCGTTTTGAGGCAGACATTCTCAAAGATGTCATCAAGATCGGTTTCCCTTCCATGATCGAACAGCTCTTCATGCGTGCTGGCATTCTGCTGTTTACACGTACTGTAACAGGCTTGGGTGATGTCGCCTTTGCGACACATAACGTATGCATGAATATCCAGTCTCTTTCCTTTATGACCGGTCAGGCGTTTTCCAACTCGGCAACTACACTGATGGGGCAGAGCTTAGGCAAGAAGCGTGTGGATATGGCTGATACCTATACAAGACATACCAAAATGGTCGGAACAATCGTAGCCTGCATCCTGGCAGTCTTCTTCATGGTCTTCGGTGAGAATGTTGTAGCATTGTATAACGATACGCCGGAGGTTATTGAAATCGGCGGCAAGATCCTGTTCTTCGTTGCCTTCATGCAGCCGTTCCAGTCTTCACAGTTCATCACAGCCGGTGCACTGCGTGGTGCCGGTGATACCCGCTATCCTGCGATTGTCATTGCAATTACCGTACTGGGTGTACGTGCTACCTTTGCTTATATTCTCGTTACTCTGCTGGACTTTGGTCTTTGGGGTGCGTGGATTGCGCTGGTATGCGATCAGCTGTTACGATCTCTGCTCATTCAGGTACATTATCAGACCGGCAAGTGGCGTTTCATCCGTCTTTCCAAGGCTGCGGAATAATCAGCTGAAAGCAGTATCAGACAGTGACTCATAAAGTCGCTGTCTTTTCTCTTTCTACAATGCGCACTGATTGCGGTATTGTCTGATTACGGATACACTTTAGATAACGGATGATATGATCAGATGTTTTCTGTAAACATCAGGAGAATAAGGAGTAAGAGTTATGGGAAGAATGGGTTTCTACTATGACCAGACCAGATGCGTAGGCTGCAATGCCTGCCAGATCGCGTGCAAGGATTATCACGATCTGGAAAAGGGCCTTGTATACCGCCGTGTCTCCACATGGGAAATTGATACGGAAGAAAAGCAGACAGTATGTCTGCACTATTCCGGTGCATGCAATCACTGCAGTGATGCTTTATGCATCAAGAACTGTCCGGTACAGGCAATTCATCAGAATGCTGATGGTACTGTTGTACAGGATCGCAGTGCCTGCATCGGCTGCGGTACATGTACATGGGTGTGTCCCTATGGTGCACCGTCCTTAAGCAGAATGAGCGGTACTGCTGCTAAGTGTGATGGCTGCTATGAACGCCGTGCACAGGGGAAAGAACCTGTCTGCGTGGAGGCATGCATTACACATTGCCTGCAGTTCGGTGATCTGGATGAATTAAGCAAAGGTCATGAAACAGTGCGTGAACTGCCGTTCCTTCCTAAAGCAGATCTGACGGATCCTGCTATTGCCATTCGTCCCCGTCAGGTACAGGCACAGGGTACATGTGTAAAGGATGTATCTGCTGTGAATGAGAAGGAAGAAAAGAAGGTCAGTGCAGCCGGTAAGAGGTGTGTGATTCTCGGCGGCGGTATTGCCGGTGTTACAGCAGCGGAAACTGTTCGTGCCATGAGTGATGATATTGAGATTGTCATGGTTTCTGCGGAAGCAGAGCTGCCTTACAGCAGACCTCTGCTGTCCAAGACATATATCAAGAGTCTGGATGCTTCAAAGATTCTTCTGAAGCCTGCTTCCTGGTATGAAGAGCAGAAGATCAAGCTGGTCACAGAAGCTGTTGTGGCTAAGCTGAATCCTGAGACAAAGACAGTCATCCTTGAAGATGGCAGTGAATACAGCTATGACATCTGCATCTATGCCCTTGGCGCAAGTCCCTGGACACCGCCGATGGAAGGTCTGCCTATGAAGGGTGTGTACTGCATCAGAACAGCAGAAGATGTGGATCAGGTACATCAGTATATGTCAGTTTCAGAAGATGCAATTGTACTTGGTGGTGGTGTCATTGGTCTTGAAATGGCAGAAGAGCTTAGACAGATGGGTCTCAATGTTACGATTCTTGAAGCAGCGCCGCGTCTGATGGGAAGACTGCTTGACGAAGAGTCTTCCAGAGTACTCAAGGAACATCTGATCAGTGAAGGTGTACGTGTAGAAGAAGGCGTAATTATTGCCAGAGTCGAAGCGGATGACAATGGCAGAAGACTTGCCTCAGTAACTCTCAAGGATGGCAGAAACATCAAGACCGGTGTGCTGGTTGTTTCCTGCGGTATCCGTGCCAATATTGCTGTTGCACAGGATGCAGGTCTTGCCTGTGAACGTGGTGTTGTCGTTGACGGTAATATGAAGACAAGTGCTGACGGCATCTACGCAGCCGGTGACTGCATCAGTTTCAATGGCAGAAATCCCGGTCTCTGGGGCTTCTCCAGAGATACAGCAGAAATGGCTGCCAGAAGTGCAGTACTGTCCCTGACGGAAGAAACTGTCTGCAATGCACCGTATGTATTTACTCCGGATGTCATGATGAGTACCGGCGGTATCTCCATCTTCTCTGCCGGAACTCTGGAAACAGGGGAAGGTGTAGAAGTGACTTATGGTGAAAAGTGCGAATGCTGTGTTAAGGAAATGCAGGAATTCGCAGCGGAAGCATGTTATGAAACACGCTTCCTGGTCAACCACAGAGATGGTGAGAAGTTCAGCTATCAGAAATATTATCGTAAGAACGGAAAGCTTGTCGGCGTTGTTCTGATGGGAGATCTTTCTGATCTTGCCAAAGTTAAGAAGGAATTACAGGAAGGAGGACTGCAGTAATGACAATGGAACGTACAGAGATTCTTGTGCAGGCATCTGCATTCTTCGAAGATCGTGAACAGGCACTCCGCATTGCCGAAACCTTTGCGGACTACAGCGAACATACATTACGTGAATGGAAGCTGGAATATGACTATCTGTTCCGTGGTACAGATGGTGACTGGAAGTTCCCGTTATGGGCTTCTGTCATCAAGGGTGAAAAGGTACTGGCAAATCCGGTGACTTTGGAAGTGATCAAGGAATATCATGCCAACGGTTATGCACCGATCATGATGGAAGGCAATCCTGCCGACTATGTCGGCGAACAGTTCAGATATCTGGCTTATCTTTCTGCCGCAGGGGCAGAGAAGCAGTATCGCTATATGGTCATGCACTATACCCTCGAACAGGTGAAGGCCATTCTGAATATGGTAAAGGAAAGAGGTACCTTTGCCGGTATGATCAACTACCTTGAACAGCTGCTGAAGTTTACAGCAGGTATGGAAGGGGAATATACATTTACAGAAACACCCTGGGTAATGGAAACTTCTGCCGGTGTGCTGGTAAAAGCAACAGAAGGTCTCAATCCTGCTATTGCCAATGAAGAAGCACATGAAATTATGACCGGCGGCTGGAACAACTGCGGCGGTAAGTGTGTCATCCGCCCGCTGGTACAGGAAAACTGCATGCTGTCCGTTGGTTCCGATATCAGTTCCAATAATCCGCAGATCCGTGCCTGTGTACGTGGCCGCGGCTATCGCAAGACATTCCTGAGTCAGGACAGACTGCGTTATCCGATGAAGCGTGTAGGCAAGCGCGGCAGCGGTAAGTTTGAACGTATTACCTGGGAAGAAGCTGCTGACTATGTCGCAGATAATATCAAGCGTCTGCGCAAGCAGTATGGTCCTTCTTCTCTCTATGTTCATTATGCGACAGGTGTTACCGGCATCATGCGGGGCAATGGCCTGGCAAAGCGTCTGCTTTCTCTGGATGGCGGCTGCCTTGACAGCTTCAATTCCTACTCCAGTGCCTGCTCTACATATATTTCCAAGTATATCTTCGGTATTCCTCAGTATGGTCACAGCCCTGCGGATCTCTTGAATACAAAGCTTGTGATTCTCTGGGGTGATAACTCAAGCGAAACGATCTTTGGTTCCGAGCGTCATATGGCTTATGCGGCATTAAAGGACAGAGGTGTACGCATCATTGCGATTGATCCTCGTTATTCTCAGACTGCCATTGCCTATGCGGATGAATGGATTCCGCTGCGTCCTTCGACTGATGCTGCGCTGGCAGATGCCATGGCGTATGTCATCTGGAAGGAAGGACTGCAGGATCAGAAGTTCATGGATAAGTACTGCCTGGGCTTTGATGAAGCACATATGCCTGAAGGCATTCCTGCCAATGAAAGCTACTATGCATACCTGTTCGGTCTCAAGGACGGTATTGAAAAGACACCTGAATGGGGTGAAAAGATTACCGGTGTTCCTGCTGAGAAGATCAGAGAAATCGCTATCCTTTATGCTTCCACAAAGCCTGCCTGCATTATGGCCGGTCTTGGCCCGCAGCGTAATGGCGGCGGTGAGCAGATTCAGAAGGGTATCAGTACATTATGCTGTCTGACCGGCAATGTCGGTATTCCCGGCGGCAGTGCAGGCGGTTCCGGCTTCACGACTGAACATAAGGGTCCGGGTCTGATGAACGATCCTGTATACAATCCCTATCCCGGAAGCATTCCTGTATTCCTTTGGACAAAGGCAATTGAACACGGTACGGAAATGACACCTTTAGGTGATCGTCTGAAGGGTGTGGATCATCTCGGCAGCAATATCAAGATGGTCTTCAATCTCGGCGGCAACTGCCTGACCAACCAGCATTCCGATACCAACGATACAATCCGTATTCTGTCTGACGACACATTATGCGAAAGCATTGTTACTTCCGATGTCTTCCTGACACCGAGTGCAAGAATGTCTGATCTGGTACTGCCTGCAACTTCTGTGTTTGAAAGCAGAAACCTGACAGCTCCCTGGCGCGGTTCCAATTATCTGATCTACAACAATCCCTGCATCGAACCTCTGTTCGACTGTCGTTTCGAATGGGAATGGCTGAAGGATGTTGCCAAGCGTCTGGATCTGTATGATCGCTTTACTGCAGGTATGCCTGATCTGGAAGACTGGCTGAAGGTCAACTATGAAATTCTGCGTACAAAGGAGCCTGAACTTCCTGAATACGAAGAAATGAAGAAGCAGGGCGGATATCAGTACAAGAATCCTGTCTGCTATGTTGCCTTTGAAAAGGAAATTGCGGATCCGGAAAATCACCCGTTCCTGACGCCTTCCGGCAAGATTGAAATCTTCTCTAAGGAACTCTGGGATTTCCATCAGGATGATATTCCTGCAATCCCTAAGCATATCGACTGCCCGGATGGACCGTTTGATCCTCTGCGTGAGAAGTATCCTCTGCAGCTGATGGGCTGGCATACACGCAGACGCTGTCATTCCATTCACGATAACAATGAATGGCAGGACGAAGTCGAAAAGCCCGGTTTATGGATGCATCCGGAAGATGCAGAAGCACGTGGTATTCATACCGGTGATATGGTCCGTATCTACAATGATCATGGTACAGTGCAGATTCCTGCCGTTGTTACCAAGCGTATCATGAAGGGTGTAACAGCAATGTCCCAGGGCGGCTGGTATACACCGGATGGCAAGGGAATCGATGTACGTGGATGCATCAATGTGCTGACAGCAGTACACCCGACACCTCTGGCAAAGGGCAATCCTCAGCATACAAACCTTGTAGAAGTTACATTAGCTGACTAAGCAGAATAGAAACAGTGAAGTACGTGTCATAACAGATACGTACTTTTCTGCTGGCTTGAAGAACATAGACGTATGATAATGAAGAACGGAGAATAACAGCGATGATACCGTATGCCATCCTGCAGGGAGAACTGTATACAGAAAAGAATATGAAGATCGAGATCAGTATCCAGGATCTCTCTTTTGACAGTTTTACATTCCGTCTTCTTAACAGCAGAGCAGTATCTGAAAACTGCCATGTTATTCTGTATTTCTTCAGCTATGAAACAACAGAGTATCAGAAGGTGGAACTGGGTATTACACCGGTACTCGAAGAAAAAGATGAAACTGTATCTGTATACAGAGTGATTGCGGGAGATCCTGCGTTCAAAGAAGCAGCACTGCGTCTGATGAAGGAATACCGCCGCTACTATGATCTCAAGCTGCATGCAGAGGATGGAGAATTATCCGAAGAGATGACAGGCTATCCGGCATCAAAAGAAAAGACCTATGCCTCTTCTGTCAGAGAATGGCTGCAGAGAAGGATTCCAAAGAGAGTGAATCAGGAAAACTGGCAGAAGATTGTAAGTACAGTAACTCTTGGTATTGAACTGTCTACGGAAGAAAGCAGAAAAGCATTTCTGCAGATGAGTCTGGAAGACTTCAGATCATACTACTTTGCAAAGCAGGGACTGCAGGATCATCCGCTTTCCAATGCAGAGATTCAGTATGTATATCTGGGAGATGGATACTGCATGCATCGCATGCCTGCTTTCTGTGAGCTGGAACAGCTGCTGGAAAAGGCCGGGCAGGAAGGTATGCAGGCCGTGATTGTTCTGCCTGCACTAAAAGAAAGAGACCGTATATCCTTCTGTACACTGCTGGAACAGTTAGCATCCTATGCCCGAAGAAATCACAGAAAGTTCGAAGTTGTGGTCAATGACTGGGGAACAGCTGAGATGATTCGTCAGAACTATGCTGATGTAATGACAATGTCTCTTGGTATTCTGATCAATAAGAGACGCAAGGACAGCAGAATGCAGTGGCGTCTTGGTTCAGAAAAGCAGATGAATATGCTGAAGGAGAACAGCAGTAATGAAGAAGAGTTCCGGAAATATCTGAAAGAACGCTATCAGATCTCTTCGGCTGTCTATGAAACATGCGGATACACGTATATTCTGCCTGAAAATGAGCAGGTAATATATTTCCCATACTATCAGATGAATACAGCAGGTCATTGTACACTATATGCGGCCTGTCATAACGGTGACCGCAGCATGCAGATGGCGGAAACAGACTGTTCGAAATACTGTCGTGAGTATATGTTCATGTATCCTGAGTTTCTCAATATGATCGGTTTCGGCAGCAGTGTCTTTGCCTGGGATAACGATATTTTTGCGGATGCGGAATACTTCGAACAGTTTTCCAAAGCAGGAAAGCATCGTATGGTTCTGATGGAACTGTACAGAGGAGGCAGCGTATGAAGATACTGGCAGGACTTGGTTCGATCGATGATCTTCATGCCTATGCAGAAGCAGGTGCAGATGAAGTATTTGCAGGCTATATTCCGGGATGGTGGATTCGTAAGTACGGGATGTATTCTCCTTTGAACAGAAGAGAAGTACTGTATTACAACGTGCAGATCGGTTCACAGAGTGAAATGGAAATCCTGCATCTGCTGGCAGAACAGCTCCATATCAAGGTCACTATTACTCTGAATGCGCTGTACTATCTGCCGGAGCAGTATCCGCTGCTGTATACCTATGTGAAAGAGTGTATAGCATTAGGGTTCAACTCCTTTATCATTGCCGATCCGGTATTGCTTGTATATCTTGCAGGCAGTGATGTATGGAACTGCATCACCGTATCCCTCAGCGGAGAATTCGGTGAGATGAATCAGGAAACCATACAGATGCTGGCGGAAACAGGTGTTGATCGAATCATCTTCCATCGTAAAATGACGATCAGCGAAATGAAGCAGTGCATACATCCCAGTATCCATGAATACGAAGCATTCGTTCTTAATGAGAACTGTCATTTTCATGGCGGCTACTGCAGTTCACTGCATTGTGATGAGCTGACCCACAGCTGTCATCTGCCATACCGTCTGATGAACATGCAGAAAGAAGAAATACAGCTGAAACAGAAAACACCGGCAGAGGGATATCTGACCGGTGAAAGCGGATGCGGATTATGTGCGTTATGGGATCTAAGAGAAACAGGGATTACTCACCTGAAGGTGGTAGGAAGAGGCAATTATGCGGAATGCATGACTGCGGATATCCATGCTTTGAAGCTTGCATTAAAGATCCTTGAAGACAGCAGTACAAAAGAAGAATACATCATCAGAATGAAGCAGGAACTGTTTCCGGAAGGATGCAGTCGTGCCTGCTATTATCCTGAATCAGAGCATCCGGTGTGATGCTCTTTTTCATTGCTGGGTTCGGTTCATGTAGAGTCTTAACATCATCAATGTACTCAGGATTTCTTCATTATCTTCCAGTTCCAGACCGGTGATCTGGCAGATTCTGCGGATACGGTAATTCAATGTATTGCGGTGAATGAACAGTTCTTCACTGGCTTTGTTCAGATCACAGAAACATGAGAGATAGACTTCCAATGTATGCAGAAGAGAAGAATCATGCAGGTCATCATAGTTCTTCAGTGCTGCAAAAGGATTGGTCATACGCAGCAGAAGCTGTGAGCTTTCCGTCATCTTCTGAAGCTGATTCTGTACAAACATGGAAATGAAAGTAACAGCATAGGCCTGGTGAGAATGATTGAGATATTCCCGTACAGTTTCAAATTCTGTGTAATACATACGCAGGATCTGAAGATCATGAAAGAGCGGGCTGTAGACAATGGAACGTGAGAAATGCTTTACCATTTCACGGATTCTTGTACGGGCAGTTCTGATCTGCATGTTTTCACCATGAAGAACAATCAGAAGCAGACCATCGGTACTGATCAGATAGCAGTCTTTCATGATCTCTTCATTCTTCAATGATGCAGAAGTGTAGAGCTTGCTGTCAGGAAGTTTCATGAGACCGATCACATAGTTCTCATTCTCCGGGAAGATACTGAGATCAACATCTTCTGAGGAAGCAGAAAACAGCTTCTCAAGAGCGCTTTCCTGCCGTGAAGTATGATACAGAGCAGGTTGTGAAGAACGCTCCAGTTCAAGAAAAAGCAGATCACAGACAAAAGGAAGCAGCTGTTCTTCAAAGGAGGACAGTTCCTTTGCATATTCAAGAATCTCCACACCGCCCAGATGATTTCCATCCCTGGAAATATCCTTGACCATGCGCCTGCTGTAGCCGCCGCCTTTCTTGGCGGTGATGGTAATCTGCGGGGTATGGTAGTTCTTGCGGGTATAGAAGCTGATGCTGTTTTCTACCTGCTGCAGAAACTGTGTGCCGGCAAAACCGGTTGTAGTGATTTCTGTCCATTCTTCATCGTTGACCGGATCCTTAGGGGCATAGGCAAGACAGCTGAACTGCTTGTCTACGACAAGTACAGGATTGCCGGTAAGTTCGTGAAAAGTCTGAATGACAGCATCGATTGTTCGATGTTCAAGATATTTCTGTGTGATGATTCCCTTTGCTTCATTGATTTCCATAATGCATTCCTTCGTCATTTCTGACTATAAATATAAGTATATTTGTCAATATGATCAATATATCACAAATGCATCCAATGCTAGTATTTTGTTAAAGAATGCACAAGCATTCATGGAGGAAAGAAAATGGCTAAGATTTCCAGACGTGACTTCCTCAAGGGCTCTGCCGCTGCTGCTCTGATGACAGCTGCTGCAGGTCTTGCAGGATGCACAAACGCTTCCGATTCCAAGAAGGAAAGCGCTCCGGCAGCTGCTCCTGAAACAGCTGCACCTGTAGAGAAGGAACTTCTCTATACTGCCTATGTGAATCCGCAGAACTATGACTATCGTTCCAATACAAAGGAACTGAAGACACTGTTCTCTCCGATCACAATCGGCAATGTTACTTCCAGCCACCGTATGGTGAAGACAGCTGCAGGTTCTGCAACTTATCTGTCCGGCTACGATTCCGATGAAATGTTCAATTACTATGTAAACCTGGCAAAGGGTGGTGTTGAATTCATGTATCTCGAACCGGAAGCTTTCGCTATTGGTGCACCCGTCAATGGTTTCGTCTTCTCCCCTGAAGCTATGGCCTTCGGTAAGAGACTGGCTGATGAATGTGCTAAGTATGGCGCATCTCTGGGCTGGCAGTGGGCACAGTTCGGCATGGGCGAAAACGAAATGTCCGTGGATGACATTCATGGCATCCAGAGACTGCCGATCGAAGCTGCCAAGGCTCTGAAGGAAATGGGCTTCAAGGCAATCGAACTGAACTCTGCAGGCTTCAACATGCCGGAACACTTCCTGTCCAGATTCCATAATACAAGAACAGATGAATACGGCTGCACAAGCATCGAAAACCGTGCTCGTTTCGTTACTGAAATCATTGCAGGAATCAAGGCAGAAGCAGGTATCAATGTTCAGGTTCTGATCGACTGCATCGAAGAAAACGACAACATTGCAAACAATCCTACACTGTTCACACTCGACAGCGATGTAACAAATCCCAAGCTGAAGGTTACAACAGTTGAAGAAGGTATTGCTCTGTGCAAGAAGTTCGAAGAAGCTGGCGCTGACTCCATTCACCTGCGTGTAGGTCCTCAGGGCCATCACGTAGCACAGTTCGGTTCTGACCTGTACTGGCTGCTGAAGGGTGTTGAAGGTGCTTCCGGTTTCGGTACACAGTTCGACTTCAAGAAGCACTGGCAGGGTCTGATGATCCCCGATACAGATGGCTGCGGTGCACTGCTGAATGTTGCTGCGAAGTATACAGCTGCTCTGAATATCCCCTGCGGTGCGGTTACATACATGGACCCTGCACACGCTCCCGATATGTTCGAAACAGCTCTGGAAGAAGGCAAGGTAGACTTCTTCATGATGAACAGACCTTTCACTGTTGACTTTGAATATGTTAACAAGCTCAGAGAAGGCCGTTTCGATGAAATCGCTCCCTGCTGCAGATGCCTGCATTGCCACATTGGTTCCAATGAAGCAAATGCTATGGCCGGCTATTGCCGTGTTAACGCGCTGACACAGCGTGTTATGCGTGCTAACGGTCCTGCAACTTATGAAGTAACACCTGCTGAAAAGGCTAAGAAGGTTATGGTAGTAGGCGGCGGCCCTGCTGGTATGGAAGCTGCACGTATCGCTGCAGAAAGAGGCCATGATGTTACTCTGTATGAAAAGAACGGTCAGCTCGGCTTCATGCTCGACTTTGCTGAAAGCGTAAAGGGACCTCATGAAAACATCGGTGATCTGAAGAAGTATCTGATCAGACAGTGCGAACTGAAGGGTGTCAAGGTTGTTACAGGTACAGAAGTAACAGCGGATACAGTTAAGGCTGAAGCTCCCGAAGCAGTGATCATCGCTACCGGCGGCAAGCGTGTAGAACTGGATATCAATACAGATAACAGCGCTCCGATCGTAGGCATCGAATCTGCTATGTTCACAGAAATGGGAGAAAACGTTGTTGTATACGGCTCCAACCTGCAGGCCTTCGATATGGCTCTGTGGCTGGTAGTACACAAGAAGCATGTAACAATGGTATCTCCTAATGGTATCGCTGAATTCGATATGCAGCAGAGCCAGCATCAGAAGAGAATGATGACAACTGCACTGTTCTCTCTGGGCTTCAATGCATTCCCTACAGCTGAAATCAAGGAACTGAAGAACAACACACTGACATTCACATGTGCAGAAAACGGCGGTGTTGAATACAGCATTGCCTGCGATGCAATTGTCAATGCGGCTGATATGGTTCCTAACACTGACCTGGCTGATGCACTGTCCGGTGTAGAAACAGTTACAGTCGGTGATGCGGCTAATCCCTTCAACATTGCGCTTGCAATCAGAAGCGGTAATGATGCCGGCAGAAATATCTAAAGATTGATCTGTATAAGCATGGTTCCTGAAAGGGGATCATGCTTTTTATTTGTGTTATAGGAATTTTCTTCTTGGGCTGAATGGTACCGAAATACAGACTGTGTGAAGAAAAGGCATAACAAAAACACGCAATCAGAATTACGCATTTATGCACTCTACGGATCCAAAGAGTAGTTTTGGGGCGGTAGATCACGTCACATTGGTCTGCCGCTTTTGTTGTCATCACGTATGCAGAATGAAGTCTGTAAGTAAAGCAAACACTGAGGTCTGCACAGCCTCTTCGTAAACGAACTGGATTATGGCGGATCATTCCCGCACGAAGAATGTGACGGAACATAGAAGTCAACGTATTCCATGTAGTGTCCGCAAGTGCACAGGAGAGGGTCAACACCGAATACGGTGATCAGAGAACGACGATAGTGTAACCGTCTGTAACTGCTGTTGATGGATTTCTGTTTCAGCTTCAATCTGACTGTTTTCTTGTGTTTGTGATCCGCACAGGCATAGATGCCG